>DATFMK010000889.1:0-19311 GCA_035267005.1 Balneolales bacterium | reverse complement strand
TTTTAAATTCAACGCAGAGCACGGCAACATTTCGCAGCTCTTTTTAGACTCCTCAAATTTGAGGAAAACTTTATTTATTACAAGATATTGTTCCTTCAGTATGATAGGTATTGATTCTTGTAGCTTACGTGAATAATTCGGGTTAAAGGAAATGAAGGTTCTTTGAGGCTAATTTTGATTACTTTCTCTTATTGACAACATAGAAAATAGAACGGGGACAACACCGACGAAACGGATTTACGCGGAATTAGAGATAAATCGTCTTCATGATTCCGGCCATAGAAAAATGGGCGTTAAGAATCCGGGTTAACATACTGCGGTTTCGAAGTCGCCCAGGCTTTGATATCGAACAAGATCCCTGGTTTTGTGAAGACTTCGATGATTATAGTTCGCCCATTAAGATGCCATTTGGCATTTTTCGAAATTTATCGCTAAAGTGTTAATTCAAATGTTATTTTGATTTTTGCTTCACTAACTTGATGTACCAACGTCTGTACATGAAATCTACTTATCCCGTACATGGTTGCTTATTTAGCGCAAAAATATTTTATCAATACCTTAGTATTCGTCCTTGGATTGGTCATTTTGCCCCTGTTATTCTGGGGAGATACGATCTATCTCATTCCCAAGGCCTTGTTTTGGGGTGGACTTTTCGGTGGAATTTATACCTTTTTTGAATTCAGGAAGAAACATATCTGGCCACTTTATGACAATCTGGGATATTCGAAATATCTGCTATTTCTTATTCTGTTCATCACATTACAAATTCTTTCATTCGTAATCAGTTCATTTATTTGAAACATTACCCTTCGCTCATATTGGACAGTATATTTTATAAAGTACCTAAAATGAGTATTTTGGAAGGAGTCTATCTGGAGGTAAAGCCGGGTAAAACAACGGCTCTGATCGGAAGAAATGGAGCGGGGAAATCTACGTTGTTAAAAATTGCTGCCGGACAATTATCCGCTGATAGTGGTCTTACTATTATAAATGGTCAGCGGATACATGAACGATCACTTCGTAAAAGATTTCGAAAAATTGGATATTTGCCACAAGATTCGATGTTACCAGATGAACTCTCTGTAAGTAGATTGATAAAATCTATACCATCTGCAAGTTATCTCAAGGAAAATGAATTTATAAAAAGTTTCCTGCAACGCCGGATATCACATCTTTCGGTCGGGGAACGACGATTTCTTGAAATATCGGTTCTTCTCAGTCTTGATCGTAATTATTTCCTTATGGATGAGCCTTTTACGGGAGTTGAGCCTTATATCATAGATCAGAGTATAAAAAGCATTAAAAGAAAAGCGGCAGCAGGACACGGAATTTTAGTAACCGATCATCTCTATCGCTATATAACCCAAGTTGCTGATGAAGCTTATCTGTTGCGCGAAAAGCAATGTCGAAAACTGGATGAAAACTTTACAAACGATTTAAAAGAAATTGGATACATTCGAGACTAGTTTCCGGAGACATAAAAGATGTACTATCTCAAAAATAAAAAGTAAAATCAGTGTTTTTGCCTTTCTTCAATCATCAAAGCCAACTTTTGGAGAAATTTTTTAACCCTTCTTTTATTGACTCCTAAATCACCATATCCAACCCGGCTGGCAGATTTCAGATGTAAGAGTGAATGTGAATTATAATCTTCACAGTAAACGGTCAAGTCGTCTTTGAAAATGAAAACCTGGAAGACCCCGGAAAAGAAATTTTTTTCATAATCCGATACGAGATCTTTAGCTCCCATCATTTTCAATGTAATTTCAACGCATGTCTTTAATTCATTCAGATCCAGATCATAATCCATACTTAACCGAACACAATTGGGGCTGTCTGGACAGGGTTTTGTGGGATTTCGTTTTATAAGATCCGGTTTCCCTGTGTTGCCATAATGGATTTTATCGATCATAAATAAATAGTGTAAAAGTAAACCTGTCAGTTAGTTGACGCACTTCCTACCTTTTAAAATAAAATAAAAAAGTTAATATATGTAGCGTTTTAACATAAATCGGCATCAAATGATTAAAAGTAGGAAACGAACGAATCAATAAGCATTGATATTCGTAGGATAAAAAATAACGATCCTGGTTAGATCGATAGATAAATGAATAAGTATTAAAGATAGCCGTTTTATGAAAAAAATATTTCCAATCATTATTAGCTGCATATTACTGGTTTTTACTGTTCCGACACGTGCTCAGGAAGTGGTTCACAATGCCAATGAAAGAGGAGTGAATCTGGCCATCAATGGATATGGATTGAGTTTTGGAAATACCTATGGCATTAAGGGTATACGTTTTAATGTTATTGACAATGGGTTGGGGAAGGTTTCGGGAATGAATGTAACTTTTTGGGTTCCAGGTAATAATCCAAATTCTCAAATAAATGGTTTCGCGATTGGTCTCGTTGCTCCTGAGGCGACCGTTATTAATGGATTTTCATTTGGTGGGGTTGGAACAACCGGTGGAACTATCAATGGGATATCGACCGGAATCGTAGGTGTGGGTGCCGTTAATGCCATTAATGGCGTGGCCATTGGTGGATTAGGCGTGGGTTCAAATCACAGAATTACCGGAGTATCCTTAGCTGGGCTGGGTATTGGTGCACGAACGGATATCAAAGGTATTACCATAGCCGGTTTAGGCATAGGGACAAAGGGAAAGCTCGAGGGACTGAATATAGCCGGTGCGGGAATTGGTGCCGCAACAGGCATAACGGGTGTTACGATGGCTTTGGCCGGAATTGGTTCATCCGGTCCGGTTAAAGGCGTTACACTTGCTGGTGTTGGACTGGGGGCGAAAAGTCTGACCGGCGTAACCATTGCAGGTCTTGGATTTGGAGCAAAAGGGCCCATTCAGGGTATTTCCATAGCCGGAATTGGGATGGGCGGTCATTCCTTCGAAGGCATTAATTTAGCTGGAATTGGTTTAGGTGCCGGCGGAGCGATCACCGGTTTCACTTTTGGAGGAATCGGTGTCGGAAGTCATGGCGATATAACTGGTATGACCTTGGGCGGTATCGGGATAGGATCAGGGGGTAATATTGACGGTTTGACCGTTTCGGGAGTAGGTATCGGTGCTCAAAGGATAAAATATGTCACCGTAGCTGGAATTGGGATAGGAGCTAAGCAGTCGATCAATGGGTTTACCGTAGCGGGTGTCGGTATTGGTTCAAAAGAAATATCGGGTATTACGATTGCTGGAATTATGGTGGGAGCACAAAACATATCAGGAGGTACCGCTGCCGCTTTTAAAGTACAAACGCATAATCTAACAGGCTTTGCCTTAAGCGGTTATAATCAGATCAAAGGATTTCAGAATGGAATAACCATTGGTCTGTATAATTATGCCCGCCGTATTAAGGGAGTAGAAATCGGTATACTGAATTATGTCAGAAATAATCCCAAAGGATTACGATTGTTGCCATTGTTCAACACTCATTTTCACTGAAACGGATCACTTCTTGAATGATTCAATCCTCATAGAACGGGCTCTGGACGGCGATCAGTCGGCATATCGGGATTTATATGACCATCACGTTGATTATTTGTTTCGATTCCTGATGCAATTTTCACAAGATCGTCAAATCGTAGCCGATTGGGTTCAGCAGTCATTTATCAAAGCATTTGTCAAATTGGATAAATTCAAAGGAAAATCACAATTCAGAACATGGCTTTTTTCAATCGGGATTAATGAGATGAGATCAGCCAAACGCAAACAAAAACATCACGAAAAAATTGAGATTGGTGAAAACCAGTTGAATTTGGTGGAACCGGAGCGTGATCTCGATAGCTGGCTCTCTGTCCGGACAGCAATTCAGAAATTGGATGATAATAAAAGATTGGTTTTTCTACTGCATGAGATTGAAGGATATTCCCATCGGGAAATTGCCGAAATATTAGGGGTGGGTGAAAGTACCTCCCGTACGATGTTATCAAGAACCAAAGTGAAACTCCGCGAAATATTAACAGGAAGCTGAAAATGGACGAATTCTATCATTCATACGAACAACCCGATGATCATGAAAAAGAAATGATATGGTTGGGAATACAACGTGCTGTGAATAATCAAAACTTGCAAGAGAGCGGGGCATCGATTATTCATTGGCGTAGTTTCCTATTGGGAAATATAGCCGCAATCTTGATTATTTTAGCTTCAATTGGTGCTTATACAGTGTATGATCATATTCAAACAGAACATACTTCCACTCAATACAAGATCGACAAAGCCTATCAGTCGGCCATGCAGCAAATGGTTTCTGTAACGCCGGATATTGTAAAACAGGCAAATGATGTCGAAAAACCGGTATTGGAATCAAAAATACAAAACATCAGAAATTTAGATAAAATGATTAAAGAATTACAAAGAGATATGGCAGTGAACGGTTCTTCAGCTGTTAAAAAAGCCCAGCTAAGACGTCTTTATGCTATGAAAATGGATTATGTCAAAGAATTATTATTAGCAGGTAAGGTTAATCTATGATCACGAATATGAAATCATATTTCATTTTATCAGTTTTGATGTTCACGATTCCACTGACCTCTTTTGCTCAGGATAATCAAAAGATTCAGACGATCGATAAAACAGACACC
Source organism: Balneolales bacterium (assembly GCA_035267005.1). Lineage (GTDB taxonomy): Bacteria > Bacteroidota > Rhodothermia > Balneolales > DATFMH01 > DATFMH01. Next base: position 14,717 of record DATFMK010000889.1, on the reverse strand, counting down.
ATCGCTGTCAATGGCTTAAAAAGCTTGAAACTACTTGAAATTAGGGGAATGAAAGTATCTGTTAATGGAGATGCTCCCTCTCATTCAATAATTTATCATGTTCATATCAAAGCCAGCAAGAGAGCGATCGATAAGAATTTTGGAAATGGACAATTATACTTTGATCGAAATAATGATCAGGGGGAATTAAAATTCCGACCGGTGGAATCAACCCAGAATTCAGAGGATAACATGACCTGGATTAAAGCTCTGCTTACGAAGCATCATCATGACCATGATGTTATTATTAAGGAAGCATCTTTATCCCTCATCATCCCATCAAATCTACAATTCGCGATTCACTCGAAATATTCAAATATCAGCATTGCTTCAATAAGCGGAAATGTTCGGTTAGATGGACGAAGTGGTAAAATCATAGCCAACGACTTAGGAGCTAATTTGTATGTAGAAAATAATTACGGTAATATTTTGCTCAATAATGTTGCTGGCAGCGCAACTATTAAAGGGAAATCGGCGACTTTAAATCTTCAGAATATCGGGGGAAATGTTAATATTAACGCCGATTATTCGAATATTGATATCAATCAATCAAATGGGGATATAACCGTACAGGATAAAAGCGGAACATTGCACTTGAGTAATATCAGTGGGAATGTGACACATCGCGGCAATTATTCAGATTTGTATCTCACAGATATTCAAGGAAGCGCGGATGTCGAAACGGAAAGTGGTAAGGTACGAGCGACCAATATTGGAAGTCTACGAATGGTGGGAGATTATACAAATGTGAATGCACAATCTGTAAATGGCGAAAATGGAATAACTATCAAAGGAAAATCGGCAAAATATACGTTAAACTTAGTGAAGGGGCCGGTCACGGTCAGTGCTGAATATGCGAATATCGAGCTGGAAAATATTCAGGGAAATGTAAGTGTGGATAATAAATCGGGCAGTGTTAAAAGTGAACAATTAAAAGCCGCTTTTACAGGAAATGGCGATTTTAATCAGTATACGTTAAACGATTATGAAGGCCACGATATCACGATCAGAAATAAATCCGGAAATGTGAAAATTAACGCTGTTCGTACGTTACGCTTCGTTAAAATACACAACGTATATGGAAATGTAGAAGTTATACTTAACAAGCCTTTTAAAGGCAAGGTTCATCTTCAGACAACATCGGGAATCATACAAACCAACCTGAAACTACAATCTTTAAAAAGTAATCAGTCAACGGATGAAAAAGTTATGGAAGGAAAACTGGGAACTCACGACTCTATACTTGATATCGAAACGAGCAATGGTAAGATCCATATAGAACAGAGATGATAACTTCAGATTTTTCCTAAGCTCGCATTTTTGAAAAATTACTGATTTTAGATATAGGGATGTTGCATGCACCATCCCTTTTGTTTTAAAAATGATGCCGGTTGTATTTTTAAATATCATATACCCTTAAAATTTAACGTAAAATTTTAGACGTCAACCATAGGATTCACTAAATTGGGATGAATAACCACTAAGAAATGAATATCAATATTTAACGTGTGATCGATATAATTAGATGCATAAATATGAATTAATTGAGATTTATCCACGTTTAGAAGATCTCTCACCCAAAAACCGGGTTCGAGATGATGCCTTTGAGTGAAGTTTTATCCTCATCATCCAAAGCCTTTTCGCGTCATTTCGACCAGAGGGAGAAATCTTCCGAGTAAAATATTCATTTCAAATCGTTGTTTTATTGAGATTTTAATTCGAATTCAAGTTATTTAACATTTATGTCCAAAATTTCCCGTATTTGTGTTTTTTGTGGATCAAGCAGTGGTGCTAATGGTCATTATAAGGATGCGGCCATAGCTCTTGGTAATAAAATGATTGAACATCATATCGATTTGGTTTATGGTGGATCAAGCATCGGGCTTATGGGTACTGTGGCTGATACGATTTTAAAACAAAATGGTAAAGTTATTGGCGTCATACCGGAAGTACTGACGAAACCGGAAGTTGCACATCATCACTTATCAGAACAACATGTAGTTAAAACCATGCATGAGCGTAAAGCTCTCATGTCCGATTTAAGTGATGCGTTCTTAGTTCTTCCTGGGGGGTTTGGTACGCTGGATGAAACGTTCGAGATTATCACCTGGTCTCAGTTGGGAATCCATAATAAACCGATTGGGATACTCAATATCGATGACTATTTCGAACCACTATTCGATTTTATAGTCCATGCCCATAAAAATGGATTTATTAGGGAAAAGAATATGAAGTTATTTTTCCAGGCGAAATCGATAGATGAATGCTTTACTAAAATGTATCAAGTGGAAGAAAGAGCGGAGAACGGGCAAAAGATTTCTAAAGAGAATATTTAACCCGAATTATTCACGTAAGCTACAAATATGAATACATATCATATTGAAAAAACAATATTTTGTAAAAAATAAAGACTCCTCAAATTTGAGGAGTCTAAATAGAGCTGCGAAATGCTGCCGTGCTCTGTATTGAAGTTCAAAATGCTTATTCAAGTACCCTTGTACGTTTCATGAGCATTTTTAAATTCGCCTTGATCACGACTCCATTTCTTGGTGAATAATCCGGGCTAACGTGAATTCGAGATAAAAACTTTCAAAAACAACGTTTAGGAACGACTACTTCACTCTGAAGATTTCTCGCTCCGGACGAAATGACGCGAAAAGGCGGCAGGCGATGATAAGATTTAAAAATATCACTCTAAAGCGTCATCACATCGATCTCACGTTATTTTAAATTGATAATCGTTAAATAACACCCGTTCGAAATAAAAAAGGGACTTGCACAAACAAGTCCCTTTTACTTAAATATTATTTTCTGAAATTACATTGATGAATTGGATTTCGCTTTAGGAATCCAGCTATTAACCAGTTTTTGGTTATTTTTCATCCACTTCTTAGCGGCATCTAATGCATTTGTTTTGGAAAGTCGAACATCATTCATCAGGCTTCCCAATTGCTGATCGTTCAGTTCAAAGTTTTCGAGGAATTTAGCCACTCTTGGCATATCTTTTTTCAACCCTTTTCTGGCAACTGTATGGATATTTTCTGCTTTACCATAAATACCTTTGGGATCTTTCAAAAATTTCAGATTGAAACGAGCGAACATCCAATGTGGTTTCCAGCCGGTAACAACAATAGGTTTATGATTACTAATCGCTTGTTTCAGAGAAGCCGTCATCGCCGGTCCGCTTGATGGAATTAACTTCAACTGGAGATTATAAGCTTTGACGGCCTGACTCGTTTTCTGCATGATACCAGCTCCTGAGTCAATACCGATGATTTTGTCATCCACTTTGTTTTTTACACTGTTCAACTGAGTAATACTGTTGATATTAAAATATTTAGGAACGACTAAACCAATTCTTGCTCCTTGATAGTTATAACCAAGGTCAACCAGCTTACTTCCATACTTTTTCATGTACTGAGCGTGTGTAACCGGTAACCATGCGTCTAAGAAAGCATCATCATCACCATTAGCTACCGAGGTAAATACAGGAGCAACATCGGCCATTGTTAATTTCACATTGTAGCCCATTTTGTCCTGTAAGATTGCTTTGGCGAGGTTAGTCATGGCAACCCCTTCCGCCCAGTTTACATAAACGAGTTTAACGGTCTTTTTGCCATTTGAACCGGACTGTCCTTTTTTCTTATTAGAGGAACAACCGGCAATAATCATTAGCGACATTAAGATCGCTATAGTCTTAACAATAATATTTTTATGATGAGAATATCTAAACATCCTAATCCTTATGTTTTAATTCTTAACTTGATTTTCTGTTTTGAGAAGATAAGCCAAGGGATTGAGTGATACGGTCAAGGAAAATAGCCAGTATTACCACTGCTATTCCACTCTCAAAACCGAGGCCTATTTTCAATTGTGTAATGCCTTTAAGTACCTGCTCACCTAAACCGCCGGCACCAATCATGGCGGAAATTACGACCATTGATAATGCAAGCATGATCGTCTGATTTACTCCAGCCAAAATAGTTGGAATGGCTATTGGAAGTTCCACTTTAAATAGCATTTGTTTAGATGTGGATCCAAACGACTGAGCCGCCTCCTTTACTTCCATTGGTACCTGACGTATACCAAGGTTTGTCAATCGAACGGCAGGTGGCATAGAAAATATTAACGTTGCCATTACACCCGGAACTTCGCCTAACTGAAAGAATAAAACGGCCGGAATCAGATAGACAAATGCGGGCATTGTCTGCATAAAATCGAGTATTGGGCGTATAATCCTTTCCGCGTTATCGCTTTTGGATGACCAAATGCCGAGCGGTATTCCGATTATCAGTGCAATCAGAGCAGAGGTGATAACCAAAGCCAGTGTTTCCATCGTCGATTGCCATAAAGCCATGCTGTCGATCAGAAACATTCCAATTAGCGTGAAAAGGGCCACTCCTTTGCTGGCAATAAAATAGGCTAAAGCCGTTAAAATGATAATCATCAACCAGCTCGGCGGAAACAACAATACTTGCTCAATACCGGAAATTGTGACCGTAACCGTGGTACTTATTGCATGAAAAAATGGTTGAAAATTGGCTGTTAGCCAGTTAACGATGATTTCAAATCCTTTTCCTATGGGTATATGAATCATTGATCTGTTATTCCGTTTCTGTGGTAGATTCTAAATTATTACTGAGGTCATCAAGGGTATTTATGGAAGTCGTATCTGTTCCATAATTATCACCAACTTCGGCGATAATCGATGCCCGGTCTACAATGCCGACAAGTGTTCCTTTTTCATCCAGAACAGCAATGGGCCATTGATTCATGAGCGCGGGGGCTAATAAATCTGAAAGTGGGGTATCGGGAGCAGTTAGGGTAACGTCTTTAATGATGATGGATTCTAAATCTTTGCTATTTCCCTTTTGCAATTTAATAACATCATCAATACGCACAATACCTATTAGCTTTCGGTCTTTGTCGATTACATATAAGGTCGAAACACCCACTTTTTCCATTTTTCTCGCTGCTACTTTCGGACCATCTTTTGGAACAATGATCGTTGGTGGTTTTCTCATGATACTGGAAGCGGTGATTACTTTGGTACGATCAACATTTTGAACAAATGAGCGTACGTAATCTCCGGATGGTTCTGTTAATATTTCTTCAGGGGTTCCGATTTGAACAATCATACCGTCTTTCATGATCGCAATGCGATCTCCCAGTTTAAGTGCTTCATCCAGGTCATGGGTAATAAAGACGATAGTTTTATGCATTTCTGCCTGCAGATCTAACAATTCGTCCTGCATCTGAGCCCTGATCAATGGATCCAATGCACTAAAGGCTTCATCCATTAACAGAACTTTCGGATCATTTGCCAGTGCGCGTGCTAACCCAACCCGTTGTTGCATTCCACCACTTAACTCATCGGGCATACTTTCTTCATATCCTTTGAGTCCGACCCGTCCAAGAGCCTGATAAGCGAGTTCTTTACGCTTTGGTTTTTCCATTCCTCCAATTTCAAGTCCGTATTCAACATTACTTGAAACCGTGCGATGAGGAAATAAACCGAAATGCTGAAAAACCATCGACATCTCAGAACGTCGTAATTGCAATAATTCTTCTTTATCGACTTTCAAGATGTCTTTTCCATTTATTAAAACCTCACCCTTCGTGGGTTCAATAAGACGATTAAGGCATCGGAGAACGGTAGATTTACCGCTCCCCGAAAGTCCCATAATTACAAAGATTTCCTGCTCTTGAATGTCAAAACTGGCATTATTGATAGCTACTGTACAACCCGTTTTATCAAGAATTTCCTCTTTCGATGCCTCTTTATCGAGCATCTCAAAAGCCTTGTCTTTACGATTGCCAAAAATTTTGTACAGATTTTTAACTGTTATTATGCCCATATAAGTTGAAATTTATTAATGAAATAAATTCTTAGCTTACTTAGAAATAGTAGCCAATATTTACGTTAAATCGTAATTTCCATTTTGCATTTTTTACCCCGGGACCTAAGCCGGTAAATTGTCCGAGCCAGGGGTCATTCTTACCATTTGCAAAATCGATGTAGGTGTATACCTTTCCTGCAGAGATAGCACATCCCGTAACATTATGGAATGTATTATAAAAACTTTTTTTGTCCTTGTCATACATACTGAAATCGTTATAGAAATTCAGACTCGTAATAGGTCCCCATTTTACGGGTACTTTATATGCAAGGCCAACAAGGTAGATATTACCTTTGGCTGCGACTTCATAAGGAAAATCATAAGCTCCCATAACCACCCGGTCGTTCGGAATACCTGGTAATGTTTTAGGATTCTGCGCCATACGAATCGCACCAAGCTGTACATTAAACCGCCCGTAATAACCATTGAGGTTCAATGCCCATGCATTATGGTTCCCAAATTCATTTAATTTATCATTATACAACTGACCATATTGACCGGAGAAGCTTAATTTTGTACTTCCCAATTTGCCATGTTTAATGGTATATGCAATTTTTAAATCAAATTGATTAACCTCACGATTATTGGAAGTCATTCCTGCCAGACTTTTTCTTGCGGGAACTACATCATAAGAATATCGTGAACTTGCCAGCGAATGCCCTGTATAATTACCACCTGAATTTTTATAAAATGCGGCTTTAATTGTCCACGGACCATGATAATGAATATACTTTAGACCTGCATCATAGTTATCTTCTAAACCAACATAGTAACCGATAGAAAAGAACCAATTATGTGATGCATAAGGCTGTATATTAAAAGGTACTTGTGAAATACCTAATTGAAATCGATTATTTTTATTCACATCATATTCCACGTAACCATGGTGCAACATGTTATAACCGGCATAAAATCGATATTCCGTGGATAATTTCAAGCCTTTATAACTTCCATTAATATCAAAACGAAATGTATCTAAAAGAAATTCCCCGCCTTGTGCATTAGCGATTTTAGCATACGTTTCGTCTTTCCATGTCATATAACGATAATTAAAACGAAGAGCACCACCAACATCAAATTTTGGTTTTTTACCGCCACCTCCATCGGGCATGTATGCAGCTTTTGCCATTTGAGGCAAGCTAAATGAGAAGAGTAAAATTAAAAGAATATAAAAGGTTGAAGTTTTTGTTAAAAGATCTTTTTGGGTTAGAAATCGATTCTTTTTAGTTTTCAAAACTCCCTGTTATTTTTTTAGTTAAAGATTGACATTATGATTATATGATCAATTATTTATATAAATATTTAATATTTTCCACATTTTCTGATCACACTTTTCGTAAATGAATAATTTATTTGCTTATCCTACCGATTCTCGAAAAAATCGGTTTATAACCTGACAGATGTCTCAATAATCTCTCGTTTTTCCCTGTTTGTAAAGTTGAGGAATAATGCAAGAAGACTTTGCAAAACCGTTTTTTGCCCCATCTCTGTATTTTCGCATCTTCAAAATCCTCGAATATAATTAATACGCTACGGTTTCGAAGTCGCTCAGGCTTTGATATTGAACAAAATCCGTGGTTTTGCAAAGCCTTCTACAAATCTATCTCAAAAAAAATATTTTATTGAATAACTATTGGTTGTAGCAGGGAAATCTCCATTTAAAATGTCACAATAGATCAGCTTAGTATACGGATAAATATTGAATTTATCACGTGATGTGCAGCTTGATTTTTTGTTGTATAATTTTAATAAGAAAAAAAGAATAGAATTATATCATATCGTTATATATGAAATAATAATTTTTTAATATCAGGTAACAGGTTGGGTTAAAAGACGGAAAGTGAAAGTAATAGTAGAAGAAAGCATATATTCGATTATACAATATTCTATATTAAATGAAGTATGCAATTAAATGATGTTAACTAATAAAAAAATAATACCGGTAAAAGGATAGATTTTTATACCATTTTCAACATACGACTCATTATTTTTTCGAGACTGTTGATTGTATAATCAATATCTTCTTCATTGTTATCTTTACCTAAACTAAAGCGGATGCTTGACTTAGCAGTATTTTCATCTCTTCCGATACCTAACAGAACATGAGACGGCTCAATCGCACCAGAAGTACACGCCGATCCATTGGAACAGCAGATTCCGTCAATATCTAAATTTAATAGTAGCATTTCTCCATCAAGAGCTTTATCTCCATCCAGTTCGAAAGAAATATTTACGATATTATATAATCCCAGATCAGGATCGCTGTTAAAAGAAATTAAATTTGAAAATTTTTCCTGAAGTCCTTTATAGAGACGTTGTTGAAGTGCCATTATATGCGCTTTGTTTTTGTCCAATTCCTCGTAAGCCAATTCGATGGCTTTGCCAAGTCCCACGATTCCCGGTACATTTAAGGTTCCTCCCCGGCGACGGCGTTCCTGGGAACCACCTTCCATAAAGGGTGTGAAATCGATGCCATTACGGGCATAAAGCACACCTACTCCTTTAGGACCATATAACTTATGTGCGCTGATACTTAAAAAATCGACTCCTAATTCATCAACATTCAAAGGTAATTTACCGGTGCTTTGAACGGTATCCGAATGAAAAAGAACGTTATGTTTATGACAAACTTCCGCAATTTGAGGAATCGGATTAATAATTCCGATTTCATTATTTACGTGCATGATCGAAACGATACCGGTATTATCGGTTATGGCTTTTCCAACTTTATTGGGATTGATCAGACCCTTGTCATCCACTTTGATAAAGGTTGTTTTGATTCCTTCCTGTCCAAGGTGTTCCAACGGTTGCAGTACCGCGTGATGCTCAATATTGGAACTGATGGCTTCCTTTTTGTCAGTGGCTTTTAACGCCCCTTTTATTGCTGTATTATCGCTTTCCGTACCACCGCTTGTAAAAATAATTTCCTTGGGTTCCGCACCCAGATAGTGAGCGATTTTTTCCCGTGACTCTTCCACCGCGACATTAGCTTCCCTTCCCATATGATGAATGGAAGAGGCATTCCCGTAATTTTTTTCAAAATAGGGCAACATCGTTTCCAGAACTCTTGGGTCTACCGGAGTTGTAGCGGAATGATCGAGATAAACGGTTCGTTTTGCCATAAGATTCAATCGAATTTTAAATTCATTTTTATCCAAACTTATTCAAAATATTAGGTAATAACAGATTTTTCGGTAGTATTGATATAAAATTTTGTAATGGTATCGCTTCCAACAGATAAAGCTATAAAAATCATTCAATTTGTGATTGTATTCCCGTATTTTGAAGCATAAGTATTAATCAAAATAAACAGCAATTATTTAACTCACATAAATTAAACCTATTGTACAATGGCAAAATTGACTATTGAAGATGTAGAAGTTGAAGGTAAAAAAGTTGTGATGCGGGTCGATTTTAATGTTCCCATAGAAAAAGGAAAGATCACGAATGATAATCGTATCGTTCAGGCACTTCCAAGTATTAACTATGTAACGGAACATGGCGGACTTTTAATATTATTGAGCCATCTTGGCCGGCCAAAAGGAGAAGCTTCTCCGGAATTCAGTTTAAAACCGGTAGCCGACTACCTCCAAACTAAAGTAGATACCAAAGTTCATTTCGGTACAGACTGTATTGGTGAAGAAGCCGAAAAGGCGATTGCTCAGGCGAAACCCGGCGAAATTGTATTACTGGAAAATGTTCGTTTCCATGCCGAAGAAAAGCAAAGTGAAGATGGCTTCTGCAAAGCGCTGGCTTCTTTAGGTGATGTATTCATCAATGATGCTTTCGGAAGCAGTCACCGGAATCACGCTTCCGTTGCCGGTATTACAAAGTATCTGCAACCTGCAGCGGCCGGTTATCTTTTGGAAAAAGAAATCAAATATCTGGAAGGATCGGTTAATAATCCTAAACATCCTTTTGTTGCCGTATTAGGTGGTGCCAAAGTTTCCGATAAAATCGGAGTGATCGAAAATCTGCTTAATAAAGTGGATACCATCATTGTCGGCGGCGGCATGACCTATACGTTTTATAAAGCCAAAGGACTTCCGATTGGCAATTCTTTACTGGAAGAGGATAAAGTTGAATTGGCTAAAGAATTACTGCAAAAAGCTGAAGAAAAGGGAATCGATTTGCTGCTTCCTGTAGATTCTGTGGTTGGAAAAGAATTTAAGAACGATACCGAATCCAAAGAAGTTGGGGAAGATGGCATCGAAGACGGCTGGATGGCTCTCGATATCGGTGCAAAAACGCAAAAGGAATATACTGATGTCATAAAAGAAGCCAAGACTGTGATATGGAATGGTCCGATGGGTGTTTTTGAAATGGATAATTTTGCCAAAGGAACTTTTACTGTAGCTCAGGCTATGGCGGATGCCACTAAACAAGGTGCCACGACGATTATTGGCGGCGGTGATTCCGCATCCGCTATCGCCAAAGCCGGATTGGCCGATCAGGTGTCTCACGTCTCCACTGGCGGCGGGGCAAGCCTCGAATATCTGGAAGGAAAAGCTTTACCGGGCATTACTTCTTTAACGGACAAGTGATTTCAGTGATCAGTAAGCAATAAAGCAGTTAACAGTTTAACCTTCAAGGTCTTAAAGACCTTGAAGGTTTTTTTAGTTTTCAACCTTACTCTATGAGCCTTTTGCAAGATTTCGGTGCACTCTGTGGTTCAATTTAATATCCGCGAAAATCCGCGTCATCCGTGTAATCTGCGTTCTATATAATCAATCTCTGGCAACAAGTTTTTCGTATTTCAGACGGGCGTTAATCAGCTCATGAAGTGTTTGTACATAGGAATTTAAAGCGTCATTGAGCTGCACTTCGGTATTCAGTACCTCCTGCAAGTTGATCAATCCCAGTTTATACCGTTTTCTTTGAACCGACAGTTTTTCATTAGCAAGTTCGTATTTTGATTTCTGAATACCGGCTTTCCGAATGGCCAGATCAATCTGCCTTTTGGCAATTTGTACCCGTTGTGGAAATTGTTGCATGAAATTCTCAGCATCATCAGAAAGTTCCTGCCTTTTTATATGCAGCTGTTGATTCTGGTAACTCCTTTGTAATCCGCTAAAAATCGATAACGTAATGTTCAATCCAACATAACTCGAACCGTACCATGTTCTTGATGTAAAAGGAGTGAACTGGTTATTAAAGAATTCGGAGCCGACAAACGCGTAAGCATCAATTTTTGGAAGATAACCACGGTTATTTTGCTGAATTTCCTTTTCATTCAATTGTTTCTGTAACTGAATATTTTTGAATTCCGGCACGTGATAACTGGCCGTTTGACGATAAGCGTTTTGGGGTGTAGATAACCTGGCCATCGATATTATGGATGAATCCGGTAAGGAAATCTGTTGATCCCGGTTGAATCCGATTTCCAGCTTTAACTGCTCTATTTCATTCAGATAACTCAGACTGTCTAATAGGACCTGTTGTTTCTGATTTTTGAATTGTGTTTCAACCTCGGATAAATCAAAGGGCTGAATTTGTTTATTTTCATATTGCTGCCTGCTTATGGACACTAATTCCTGATATTGCTTCAGACTATTCTTCGACAATTTCCAATTTTCACGGGCCGTTAGCGCGTTAAAATAAGCCTGTTTAATTTGTAATATGGCATTTTTCTTTTCTACGACCACGTTGTTTTTAGCGATATCCTGATCAACTTTCGAAGCCTGGATGGATGATATGAGTGAAGGATCAAGAATCACTTGTTGCGCTTTGATTCCGGCTGAGATGTTATTGTTTTGGCCAAATTTTGCCCTTATCGTCGTACCCGGTTTACCGGCAATGACTCCGGGTAGAATGGTGGTCGGTAGTTTGAGATAATTGCGATAATCGGTGGAAGCACTGATTTGCGGCAGATAATTACTAATGGCTGCCTGTGTCTTTTTTCTGGAATAGGCGACTTCCAATCTTGATTTTGTAACAGAGTTACGATGCTGTAATCCGTAGTTAACCGCCTCTTTTAGCGTTAATATCTCTTTACCCGGTTTATTCTGGGCTTTCAATGGATTAGATATGACAGCAATCAATGTCATAAAAAACAGAATTTGAAATAATATTTTTCTCATATGAATCCTGTTAATTTCTGAAAATTCTGGCTGGTTCCACTTTACGTATTCTTCGTGATGCAAATAGTGATCCGGACAGGGAGATCAGCATGGTGGCGACGAAGAATCCGAACCACTCAAGTGTCGTATAATGATAAAGTACTCCGGCATTTTTTATCCCTTCCCGAAATCCGATCATCAAAGCACCTCCGACAATAAAGCCAATCGTTGCAATGATAACGGCCTGTATTAGGATCAATCGTGTGATGTATTTATTCGTGGCTCCAATGGCTTTCATGGTGGCGTAATCACGCAAGCGATCGATCGCTGATGAATAAAGGGTCAATCCGATAATGACAATTCCCGAAATAACGGCAAACAAGATGAGTGTACCGATCGAAGCCCCAATTCCACTGGTCGATAAAATGCTGTTAACCGTAGATTGAGCAAATTTTTTGGAAGTCCATGCCCGAACTCCGGTAAGACGGGCATTGATTTGCTTAACAACAGAATCCTGTTGGACATTTGGTTTGGTCTTGATCAGAAAGGCACTGACTTTATTTACCGGAAATTTTCCGAGATACCGTGCCCGGTCGAGTGTGGTGAACATGTAATTGGAGCCGAAGCCCCTTGCTCCCCGTGTAAGAACTTTAAGCACAACAAGTTTTCCTCCGATTTCCACTTCATCTCCGACTTTTATTCCTCCAAGATTATCAATATCAAATTGATCTGCGGATACGGTTCCTTCCTGCAACAGTGTTTTATCGCTTCCAACTACGATATCCCAGGGACCGCCAAGAAACTCCGGGGGTTGTGCGCCGATTAAAACGACTGGAGCCGCATCGCCATTCTGTGTTTTCATTTGAGCAGCTGTAATGATAAGTGGACGTACTTCCTCAACTCCTTTGAATGAATGTAATTCATTTCCAATCCGGTTATCAACTGTGCCTAATCGGTTTACATCATTGGCTGATTTATCGACGACCCATATATTAGCCTGAGAATTTTTGACCAAACCTGACATCGTATTCGTAAGAAATATGAATATCCCGGTTTGTTGTCCGATTAGAAAAATAGCTACAATGACTCCGAGCATAGCCCCAATAGACTTTGGTTTATCGTACCTCAAAAATTGCCAGGCTGTTCTAAGCATAGAAATACCCTTATTTAACATTGATGAATGTATTGACACGTGAACCTATGAGTACCGGTTTGTTAGGTCTCAAACTGACCGTGATTTTCCTGACGCGCCGATCCTCAAAATTGGAAGGTTCATCCGAAAAAATAGATTTTTTGCTCAGGGCGGGGGCCACATAAATGATATGTCCGGTCGCCACCGTATCGTTTTGACCGTATAAGGTCATGGAAGCCTTTTGTCCGACTTTTAATTTCTGGGCGAATAATTCGTCTACTTCAGCCTTGACGCATAATGGTCCGGTGGGAGCCATTTCTCCAAAAGACTTAAAAGCACTCACAAACGATCCGTCCGAAATATAAAGATCCAAAATCGTGCCGCTACTCAAAGCCGTGATAAATCGTTTGGAAAGTTCAACCTTAGCCTGACCAAGGCTGGCTTCCAATTCGTTCAGCCTACTTTTTTCCGATAATAACTGGTCGGTTAGTTGCTGATATTTATATTTAGCCTGTTGTAAGGATAACCGGGCGTCATCGACTTTTTGTCGGGATTCCGCTTTTCCCTTAAAGGCATTGGAAATGCGTTTGTAATAAGTTCGCTTATTCTGCAAATCATGATGAGCCGCTTTTACCTGATTCTTAAAAGAATTAATGGTGAGTTTTTGCGTATTAACCTCGGCCTCGAGCTGTTTCACTTTATATTTTTGTACAGCATGATTAAGAATCAAAATCGTATCACCTTTTGAAAGCGTATCGCCTTCCTGGGCCACTTTTTTGATGACAATCCCATCGACTTCAGAGCTTAATTTTATCATATCTCTTTTTGGCTCGATTCTTCCAAATCCGGCAACGACAGATACCGCCTGTTTAGAAACTGATGTCTTTGAATTTGAAGTCAACTTTTTACTTTGCTTACTGCAGGCGACAAATGATATGGTGATTAATCCTAAAGCCAGGACTGAAACTGAAAATTTTCTTTTCCCAAAATTATTCATGCAAATAAGCCCCTTTATTTTTGAATATAACCGTTTTCAAGTTCAATGATTTTATCAGCGTAAGCCTTTAAGCGGATATCGTGTGTGACCACTACGATAGCCTTGTTTCTTTCTTTAGCCAGTAGTTTTAATTCCTGCATCACGATATCAAAGTTTTTCTGATCCAACGAAGCCGTGGGTTCGTCGCAAAGGATCATGGGGGGATCCGTTACCAGTGCCCGGGCAACCGCTACTCGTTGTTGCTGACCACCAGATAATTCTTTTGGTTTGAAATAAAGTCGATCCGTCATTCCCACCATTTCCAAAGCATCTTTAGCTTTCTTTAAAGATTCTTTTTCTGGTAAGTTCATGAGTTGCAATGGAAATTGTACGTTTTGGAGAGCCGTAAGAGGGGCTATCAGATTGATCCCCTGAAATACAAAACCAATGTTATGAAGTCTAAGATTTGAGAGTTCATCATCAGATAAGTCATTGGTACAGATATCATTTAGATAAACTTTACCGGAACTCGGATAGATAACAGAGCCTAATAAAGAGAGTAACGTTGTTTTTCCTGATCCGGAGGGTCCCAAAATTAACAGTAATTCATG
>DATFMK010000888.1:0-2430 GCA_035267005.1 Balneolales bacterium | reverse complement strand
AACCAACCTCATTAAGTATTTAAATCCCATTCCTGATAAAATATAGTAATATTGAATTGACATCAATCATTATTGTATTTAACTTTGGGGTCTTGATAGTAAACGGGGCGTAGCGCAGTCCGGTAGCGCATCTGCTTTGGGAGCAGAGGGTCGCAGGTTCAAATCCTGTCGCCCCGACAGCAAGTTTCCTTGACATATTGAGATGGATTGAAAAATGAGATTTAGTTGGGCGCCCGTAGCTCAACTGGATAGAGCAACTGCCTTCTAAGCAGTAGGTTACAGGTTCGATTCCTGTCGGGCGTACAAGACGATCATAAAAGGCGACATGGCCGAGTGGCTAGGCAGAGGTCTGCAAAACCTTTTACGGCGGTTCGAATCCGCCTGTCGCCTCAGAATCCAATAATTTTTATTGGAATTTTCGTTACTGTGTATTAAATTTTGCGCCTGTTTGCTACTTGCCGCGTTCGTCTAGAGGCCTAGGACGCCGCCCTTTCACGGCGGTAGCACGGGTTCAAATCCCGTACGCGGTACGGAAATTCAGTTTACAGATATCAATTAGTAGTAAACAGTTTTAATTCGAGGTCGTTTACAGTTTTACAACCTTGGATTTTTTAGGATTTTTGACATTATTATTGTATTACATGGAGCTTGTAGCTCAGTTGGTTAGAGCGCTGGTTTGTGGCACCAGAGGTCGTGGGTTCGAATCCCACCTGGCTCCCTTTTTAGTGTTAAGTATTGAGAGATGAGTAGTTAATTGTACTCTGTAACTCAACATTCGTAAAGATATGCCGCGTTCGTCTAGGGGTCTAGGACGCCGCCCTTTCACGGCGGTAGCACGGGTTCAAATCCCGTACGCGGTACTATTTTCAGTGATCTGAAATAGCTAATCACCTGTATCATATTTAGGCAATAATTAATTGTTTGCATAGATCCATGCAGATGGATTTTGATAGGCCCTGATCTTTTTTAGAATTTCACCCGCCTCTTTTTCATTCCCGATCTCAGCATAAGCTACCAAATACCACACATTGGTATTATCATTGATGACTCTTGCATCGCTATATCCGATATTCTGTAATTGCTTCAATAAATTCTTGGCTTTAGATAATTCCAGAAACGCATCAGCAATGATAAAATATTTAGGAAGTTTATTATTCGAATTGGATTGGGCAATTTTCTTATCAATTTTCGAATTTAAATAATCAACTTGTGTCCGCATCGACTTTAAGGAATCGATCTGAGCCTGTAAATTTTTAATTTTAGCGTTATCCACTAAAGGCTGATTGGATGATGATTTGTTGACAAAATTCCTGAAGATCAAATTAGTTGTATACAGCTGATCATTCGTCTTTTGGATGGCTTTCCCATTTTGCTGAATCAACGCTGCAAGCTTATGAAGCAACAGGCTGTCTGATTTGGCTAAAACCGATGCGCTGGTATAATCATCACTTGAAGAGGTTGCATATGACCTCCCATGCCCGCCAATTCGAATTGATATACCGGTGGTAAGCAGTGAATAGTTATCGTTACTATAATTATTGGGGCCAACGACTTGAGCATGGGCTGTCGTATATCCATCAACATAATCACTATTGGTCAGATTATACTCATATCTGGCAAACAGACCTATTCTATTGGTTAAGTAATAACTGATACCCAATCCAAGTGAATAGTATAAAGCATTCGTCTTATTATTAATTCCTTTGAATTGATCTATAATTTTGCCATTTAAATGACTGGGATCAGTTGCCATTTGGGGATTCAAAGCAGCTTTTACATCATTATGGAGAACACCTAAACCAGAAATACCATATACATTTAGCCTCTCCAAGCGATTATTAACATCAAAAATTTTAACAAAATTTATTTGGGGTTTGATTCCAAATGAGAGATAATGATTAGTGAAAGTACGCCCAAACCAATTCAATTTATTTACATTTTTAAAAACACCTTTATTAAAACCGGAACGAATCGAAAACACCGGATTGATATCATAATTTAAGCTTATGCTATATACTGGTTCCATTTGATTGGCTTCATTAAAACTGGCAAACGGAACCCCGCTGCCCAGTTCAATACTCCAGCTATCTCCTTTAAAACTTTGAGCATTTACAGAAAAATGCACAAAGAATGTTGCGAATAAAATTAACAATAACCACACCAAACGTTTCATCGTAATCCCCTTCTGATGATTTTTATGACCCCAAATTTTATCTATATATGACTACATTAAATTATTAATCCTG
The DNA here is from genome assembly GCA_035267005.1 of Balneolales bacterium. GTDB lineage: Bacteria > Bacteroidota > Rhodothermia > Balneolales > DATFMH01 > DATFMH01. The sequence continues at coordinate 184 of DATFMK010000888.1, read as the reverse complement.
AGGCTTAGATCATTGTACATTAGCTAATTATAATCACAGAAGGCTCTGCAAAACCGTTCTTTTGCCCAATATCTGTCCCTAAAGCTCATATGTTATATTTGACAATGAGCTTAGGTATACAAACTAATAATAGAAAATTTTGAATGATGGGTCATCGAGCCGGTTTGGTACCTGCAGCTCGAAA
>DATFMK010000887.1:0-4728 GCA_035267005.1 Balneolales bacterium | reverse complement strand
GATGCTGCCGGAGTTGTTAAAGAATCGACGGATGAACGATTTGAAGAAGGAAATGAAGTGTTAGTTACCGGTTATAATCTTGGCATGAATACTCTGGGTGGATTTGGCCAATATATCAGAGTACCCGCAGCCTGGGTGGTTCCATTGCCAAAAGGTATGACAGTGCGGGATAGTATGATGTATGGCACTGCGGGATTTACGGCTGCATTATCGGTTTACCGAATGATGGAAAACGGAACGACACCCGATAAAGGTCCGATTGTTGTTACAGGTTCAACTGGCGGGGTCGGCAGCATTTCCGTGGCAATTTTATCTAAATTGGGTTACGAAGTTGTAGCAGCAACCGGGAAAGTGAAAGAACATGAATTTTTAACCTCATTAGGTGCTCAGAAAATCATCAGCAGGGAAGAAGTGGATGACTATTCCGGTAAATTACTATTGTCAGGAAAATGGGCAGGTGCCGTTGATACGGTTGGAGGTAATATGCTTTCCACAATTATAAAATCAACGAAATTGTGGGGATCGGTTGCTGCCTGTGGAAATGTGGCATCTCATGAACTCAATACAAATGTATATCCTTTTATTTTACGCGGTGTTTCGTTAATTGGCATCGATTCGGGTAATTGTCCTATGTCTATACGTCGGCAGGTATGGAGTAAATTAGCCGGAGAATGGAATTTAGAAATTATTAGAGAGATAACCCGTGAATGTCCGTTAGACGAAGTTAGCATTGAAATTGATCGCATACTGGAAGGTAAACAGAAAGGCAGGGTATTGGTGAGCCTTTTAGATTAATGCAAATTAGATATTTAAAAAGGCCGGATTACGCACGGTAATCCGGCTTCCCTGTAAATATTACTAAACTATCAGTTTATTTCAGTAATATCATCTTATTGGTCACGACATGATCTCCAGCTTGGATACGATACAGGTACATACCGCTCGTTAACTTATGAGCATCAAAGTGGATTAGATAATATTCCTCTCTTTATTTTTTATTCCTCCTCTACAGGAGTCCGTCGGACTAAAATAAATATACTGCAAATGCGTCAGATTTGGCCATATACCGCGCTCTTTTTCGTTAAAGAATCCACTATTCGCCTCAAAAGACCCCGAAACCGGTCTCAAACTGAAAAGTTTTCGTTATGGTTTCCTAAGTCCGGCAGCCTCCTATATATTTTATTTTTAAGTAACCCTAAAATGATGATTGGTATTATCCAACCCATATAATTGGACAAAAAAACGGCTTTGCATGGCCTTCTTAGATAAAAAAAGCCTGCTATTATTACGTAGCAGGCTTTTCTTAAAATTGTAGTAAAGAATTAATTTATTTGACGGTTTCCGTCTCTTTTTCTGCAGATTTAGTTTGTTTAAAAGCTGGTCTGGGTTTTAATCCGAGAATATCGAACATCTGCATATCTTCATCTAAATCATTATTAGGAGTAGTCAATAATTTTTCACCGGTGAAAATAGAATTAGCTCCGGCCATGAAACATAACGCCTGCTCAACCTTCGACATGTTGATACGTCCGGCCGATAAGCGAACCATGGAAGCAGGCATGATAATGCGTGCTGTAGCGATCATCCTGACCATCTCCCAAACAGAAGCTCGTTTCTGATTTTCAAGCGGTGTACCCGGTACGGCAACCAGAGAATTGATCGGAACCGATTCAGGATGTTTAGGTAAATTAGAGAGCGTATAAAGCATGCCTATGCGATCCTCGTCCGATTCTCCCATACCGATGATTCCACCAGAACAAACCGTCATTCCTGCTTTTCTGACATGTCCTAAAGTTTCGAGACGATCCTCATAATTTCGCGTCGATATAATTTCGCTGTAATAATCTTCACTGGTATCGACATTATGGTTATAAGCATAGACACCAGCATCTTTTAATTTCTGAGCTTGCTCTTCTGTTAACATACCCAGGGTACAGCAGACTTCTAATCCCAGGTTATTGACTCCTTTGACCATATCAAGGACATGATCAAAATCTTTGTTATCTCTAACATTTCGCCATGCCGCGCCCATGCAGAATCGGGTACTTCCGGCTTCTTTTGCTTTTTGGGCTTTACCCATTACCGTATCATAGTCGAGAAGTTTTTGACGTTCCACATCGGTATGATATCGTGCCGCTTGCGGACAATAAGCACAGTCTTCCGGACAGCCGCCGGTTTTTATGGATAACAGGGTACAAACCTGAACTTCACTGGGATCTTGATATTCTCTGTGAACGGTAGCAGCTCTGTAAACAAGATCTAATATCGGGGTGTTATAGATTTCCGATATTTCTTCTTTGGTCCAGTCGTTTCGAATCTCAGACATAATAAATAATATTGTATTACAAGTTTATGCGATAATATTAGTATAAAAAACTTAATAATTGGACAAAAATCGTTTACTAAGGTAAGTTGAAGTCGATTGATATGCCAACTATTATCTTATATTACGTATGTGTTTGAGATTATTATTATACTGATACTTTTTAAATATCAGGTATTCTTAGGGTTAGACTTATTTAACAAGAAATAATACATTTTAATTTTTGCGTGATCTATATTAGGATTTATGGATTTTAAAAGATATTGGATAAAGCTAAAATTATTATATCGTGCTTATCGGTTGAAATATCGAAAGCCTGTCGTTTTAGTCTTTCAAAATGTACAGGATGATCTCTATGAGGTGAATATAAAAGCGGAACCTTTCTTGCGGGTGCTATCTTTTATATTGGTGATTATTGCCTTTCTGACGGTCATCATTCCAATGGGATTTCGATTAGATCCGCAGTTGAGTCGCTGGAATGAAAGACTTGAAATCGGTTTACTTCACGGTTTTGTCTTCTTTTATATCATTAGGTTAATCCTAACTGCCAATCATACTGAATTCATAAAGCGAAGGTGGTTTGAAGGAGTTTTAACGATATTCGCTTTTTTGATCGTACTTCATTTATGGTTTACGAATTTTAATCTGGAGTTTCCCGCTCTGAAAGTGTTTGGGATCCAGGAGCCACACGGTCTGATTCTGAATATCATAAAGATCTATCTGATCCTTTTAGTGATTATAAAAGCAATACAAATACTGCCTACCGTTCTCGATATTCAAAAAAATACCGGACGGTTGTTAGTCATTAGTTTTATGGGATTGATTTTGTTCGGTGCATTATTGCTGATGATGCCTAAAATGACGGTTGATCAACAGGGATTATCGTTTGTAGATGCTTTATTTACATCAACGAGTGCGGTGTGTGTAACGGGATTAATTGTCGTGGATACGGCTACTCATTTCACAATGGCTGGTCAGGTTGTCATAATGATCTTGATCCAACTTGGCGGTATCGGAATCGTGACTTTTGCAACATTCTTTGCTCTTTTCCTAAGCAGTGGGTTGGGGGTGGGACAAATGACGTTTTTACGTGATATCCTGCAGGAAAGTAATGTGAATGAGATTACAGGCACTCTTTTTCGTATTATCGGTCTGACTCTTTTTATCGAATTATTGGGTGCATTATCGTTTTACATAAGCTGGTCGAGCATGATTCCGAATATTAAGGAGCGTATCTTTTTCTCGGTATTTCACTCCGTTTCTGCTTTTTGTAATGCAGGGTTTGCATTGTTCACCAATAACTTAGCCGACAAAGCGAATGCCCTGAACATTGGAGTCAATATTACCACGATGTTGTTAATTATTTTTGGAGGACTGGGTTTTACAACATTATGGGAAATTGTAAGTGATGCTAAAAATAGAATTTATAAACATCATCGTCTTTCAGTTCATTCTAAACTTGTAGTTGTAACCACATTGATATTGATATTTTCCGGTGCGGCTGTCATGCTCATGTCAGAGTGGGGCGGGGTGTTACGTGGTTACTCATTCGGAACTAAGGCTATGATATCATTTTTCCAAAGCGTGACGACGCGTACAGCTGGATTTAATACGGTTAATATTGGAAGTCTCAGTTCTCCGGCTGCTATGTTTTTAATGATATTGATGTTTATAGGGGCCTCACCGGCTTCAACAGGAGGCGGGGTGAAAACGACAACGGCTGCAGTATTATTTATGTCGGTAAAATCGACAATACAAGGTCATAATCGATTGGAAGTCAATAAGAAGACCATTCCATATGATATTGTCTTTGAGGCTTTAACCGCTTTTTTACTCGGTGCTACGTTGATATTGGTCAGCACCGAACTTTTATCCATCACGGAAAAATTTCGTTTCATGGATCTTTTATTTGAGGAAATATCCGCTTTTGCCACATGTGGATTATCGAGAGGGATAACGATGCAACTTTCGAATTGGGGGAAAATCATCTTAACAATCTCTATGTATATTGGAAGAATAGGAAGCGTAACGCTGGCGGTGGCCTTTGCTTCCAAAATTGATAAGAGACGTTATCAATATCCTACAGAATCTGTTCTTGTTTCATAGAATTAATAATAGAGTTATATGAGTGCCAAAAGAGACACACAATTTGCTGTAATCGGTTTAGGAGCTTTCGGCTTTTCACTTGCAAAAACATTGGCGGAAAAAGGAGCCTTTGTGATTGCAATCGATCATAATATGGATACGGTTGAAGCTATTAAACGGTTTGTTCCGGAAGCCATCTGTTTTGATGCTACAGACCCGGAATTGCTGGAATCGCATGGAATTACGAATGTTGATGTCGCGGTAATCGCCATCGGAGAGGTTTTTGAGCCGGTAGTCCTGATTGCCATGGAACTATTAAA
>DATFMK010000886.1:0-2217 GCA_035267005.1 Balneolales bacterium | reverse complement strand
GGGATTATTATAATAGTTACGTGATTCAACCTTTTATGCTGACGATTTTGGATGTTATGAGAAAACATCATCATAAATATCAAAATCAATATGATCGTGCTTTAAAATATAGCCATCGATATGGTGAGATTTTGGAGAGACTGATCGCACCGGATGGTTCTTATCCAGCCATTGGTCGATCGATTACCTATCGTTATGGAGCTTTTCAATTGCTTTCTCAACTGGCATGGATGGATACACTACCGTCCGGTTTGACGCCAAACAGAGTACGTTCGAGTCTGACAAAAGTCATCAAAAAAATAAATAAGGCTCCTGATATGTTCGATAAAGATGGCTGGCTAAATATCGGATTATATGGACATCAGCCGCATCTTGGAGAAGGTTATATCTCAACCGGAAGTCTTTATCTATGCATGGCTGTTTTCTTACCATTGGGTTTAAAACCGGATCACACTTTCTGGACAGGGCCAGATAAGAGTTCTATTGAATCTGAAATTTGGTCAGGTAAAGATATGCAAGCCGATCATAGTATTTAAAAATCTGAAATATAAAGAGTTATTGAAAAAGATAGTTTACTTAAGCCTTCAAGTTGGTCAATAATAATTGGAGATTTTTTAAATGATTAAAAGAATAATAAAGGTATCAGGAATCTTTTTTTTATCAGTCTGGATTCAGTCTTGTGCTTCAACCAAAAGTATAAATAATGATGTTACCGATTCAGGAACAACTATTCATCCTGTTCAAAATCTGGAATTCGCTTCAAAACAAATTCGATATCTGATCGAACAAGATCCAGACAGTATGTTATTTCCTAGTTCAGTACGCAAAAACGGTCAAATAAGATGGGTGAAGGCAGGCGATTGGACAAGTGGATTTTTTCCCGGTGAACTTTGGATGATGTATCAATATACGCATAAAAAATACTGGAAGGTGAGAGCTGAGAAATTTACACGTCAATTATCATCTCAGCAATATAATACACATACCCACGATGTTGGTTTTATGATAAACAGCAGTTATGGAAACGGGTATAATCTAATTCATAGCGCTCAATACAAAAAAGTTGTGATTCAGGCTGCCAAATCATTGGCAACTCGATTTAATTCGACAGTAGGTGCCATTAAATCCTGGAATAATCCAAGATGGAAATTTCCTGTTATCATTGATAATATGATGAATCTGCAATTGTTGTTTCATGCAACGCAGCTCAGTGGAGACAGCACGTTTTATCATATAGCCTATCGCCATGCATTAACTACGATGCGCACACATATCAGACCAAACGGAAGTTCTTTTCATCTTGTGAATTTTAATCCTAAAACAGGAAAAGTGATATGGAAGGGTACCGTTCAGGGTTATGCCAATAATTCGACCTGGGCACGAGGGGAAGCATGGGCTTTATATGGATTTACCTCTGCTTATCACTATACTCATGATAAACGTTTTCTAAAGGTTGCTGAAAAAGTTTCACATTATATCCTGACTAATCCTAATCTTCCTGAGGATGATGTTCCTTATTGGGATTATAATGCTCCCAATATTCCCAATGCTCCTCGTGATGCTTCTGCAGCCGCCATTATGAGTTCCGCTTTTTTACAATTGAGTACCTATGTAAATGGTCCAAAACACAATCAATATTTAAATGCTGCCAAAAAAATTCTTCACAGCCTGTCATCCAATGCATTTCGGGCAAAGAATGTTGGCAATAATCATGGTTTTATTTTAAAACGCTGTGTAGGGAATAAACCGGGGCATTCGGAAGTCACCGTTCCATTAATATATGCCGATTATTATTATATCGAAGCGAATCTTAAGTACCTGGCTTTGGAAAATAAGAACCAATAAAATTAGGTAATTACAAATTGAATATAGAATCTTTTAGTGAACAAAAAAACAACGGTTTTTTGTCGATGTTCTTGATAATGACATGAAATAGTCCAATCATTAAATCCCAATATTTAGAATGAATAAGGCTTATGGCTTGTACGAAAAAATTTAAAACACTTTTGTTATTATTGTGTTTGGCACTGATAATAATGTCTTTTAAACGGAACATTAAAAAAGATAAGAAACCGGTGTCGTACGTTAATCCTTTAATCGGAACGACTATGGAAGGAAATGTTTGTCCGGATGTAGGAGTACCATTCGGGATGACACAATGGACGCCACAAACCATTTCACCTAAACAAAAAGGAATCCCTCCATATAGATATTACG
>DATFMK010000885.1:0-11564 GCA_035267005.1 Balneolales bacterium | reverse complement strand
GAAACATAATCTGGGCCGGATCCCAGAGAACCTGCCGGACTCAGAGCCAGCAGGGACTTATGTCAACGTAAGCCATGCCGATAGCGGTTTGGATATCGGAGGACGGTATAAACCGGTCCAACCGGTAACGAAACCATAAGCAGAGGAACCGTATGCGGGAAATCTGCTCGTACGGATCTGTGGGGGAGCGGGGAGGCAACGAACCGCTCTACCCGGAACGTGAGTTCGATATAATGATAGGTATGAATATGGACTTATTAAGTTTTATATCTAACGTGAGGTTTGGATAAGAATGGAATGAGATCCTCAAAGAAATGAAACGTTGCGGATCTTTGAATATAATAAGGCACATTTCATGGAGACCTGTCAGTCCCGAATGCTTTCGCGGACTGACAGGTCTTTTCCTTATCTTTAATTCAAATTTCAAGATCTAAATCATTAATAATTTGCAGCATTCGCATTTTGGACGATTTAGTATAAAGTTTGAGAGAGCTAATCCATCATCTTAAACGAACCTCACGTTATCTACGTTTATAAGATCTCTCACCTAAAATGCGGGTTTGAAATGACGCCTTTAGACGTTATTGATGAGTATAATCAAAATCACCATCGCCGTCCCGGGACTCACATCATTTATTACCTCATCGCACTTTTATCACGATCATCGTTAAATCGTCGCTGAGGTTATTATCGGTAAAAGCCTTGACATCTGAGATGATAGCTCCGGTTAATGCGTCGGCTGACAAGGAACGGTGTTTATTGATGATTTCGATGAGGCCGGTTTCCTCCAATTCTTCATCTGCTGCATTAAAAGCTTCTGAGACTCCATCCGTATAGAAGACTATGACATCCTCCGGTTCAAGAAATACATCTTCTTTGATATAAGGAGATAATGTTGGCATGGCCCCCAGGATTAATCCGCCTTTGTCTAATTTAATGGGGTCAGTACGATCTTTTTTGAAGAGAAGTGGTGGATTATGTCCCGCATTGACATAGGTAAATTTTTTTTGTTCCGGATCTATCTTAGCCCAAAAAAAAGTAACAAACTTGTCAGCCGGTGTATTTCTGTAAATAATATCGTTGATACGTCGGGTCTTCTCTTCAATTTCCAGATCAAGCGGGGCGAGTGTGTGTAACACGGCCTGAATATTAGCCATAATGAGAGAGGCCGGGATTCCTTTGCCGGTTACGTCGCCAATGGCAACATAATAGAGGCGGTTGTCATTTACAGGAATCACATCATAATAATCACCGCCGACTTGCTGGGAAGGGATATTTTGAGCAGCGATATCTATGCCGGATATCTCTGGTAATTCAGCCGGAAACAATCCACGTTGTATGGTTCGGGCGATACCCAATTCTCTTTCCAGCCGTTCTTTTTCGATACGTTCTTCAAGCAAATACGTTTTTTGAACAGAAACAACGGTCAGATTTCCTAATGAAACCAAAAAGTTGAAATCTGATTCGGAATACGGTTCTTTGTTAGCACGCTGACCAATCCCAATTACAGCAATTTTTTGATTTTGGACTTGAAGAGGAATCAACAGCTGAATATTGTTTTCTTTGATGAATGGGAGTTGTCCTGCAATTTCCTCATCTACTTCAATAACATCGGTGGGTAATTCGAAAATCTTACTGATAATTTTAGACCCCGGGTCCGATTTGAGTCCGTTTCGGGCAATGATAGAATGTTTCCCGTTGCGATCCATGATGAAGAAAAAGCTGCGAACAAACATCTGTCCCATCAAAGCGAATTTAAATGTTCGCAATATCTGATCACGGCTGGTGGTGATATTAAATTCTTTACTGATGTCGAACAGGGTGTGCAGTTCCTGAACTTTTCGGTCGAGCTGCCGGTTGGTTTGCTTAAGTTCGGCTATTAATTGCGAGTTATTAATAGCAACTGAAGACATGATTGAGAGGCTTTCTACAAAATTTTTCTCCCTAAGTGTAAATTCTTTTTTGTTGGCTTTCGAACCCAGACATAAAAAACCGATATGCTGATCACTGGTTTTTAAATTGACAACAATACGAAATCCCCAATCTGCTAATTTTTCAGGAAACTCTTCGGGATCGCCGGTGTATTCGATAAATGTGCCTTTATGAAAACAATCACAGTCGGGAATAGAGAATTGATCGTTTTCTTTGAGAGCAATACGACCTTTTACCCGCGCGACGGTGTAGGATTCATCCTCGGGTTGATAGAGTAAAATGGCACCTTTGGTGATCAAAAGTTTACCCATAATGATCAGCAGCAGGTTGCTTAATACGAACTCGACATCATGCGATTCAATTAAAAGCCTGCTGGTATCGAGAAGAGTCTTTAATTCGAAACGACTATGCCGGTCGTCCAGATCTAATTGCTCTCTACTCATAGACTCAGGATATTGTTTTTTTTTTCATCAAAATCTCATTGCCGGAACCGGTGCTATGATATTCTACTTTATCCATCAGCTTTTTAATAAGATAGACACCGACGCCACCTCGTTTGTGTTCTTTAATACTTTCTTGTAAATCCGGTTCTTTGTATTTGGAAGGGTCGAAAGATTTTCCGTGATCTGTTATGGAAATCCAAAATTCATTATTGGAAGAACCAATTCTGATATTAACCTTTTGGGATGAGTCGTTCTGATAGGCATGCTTTACAACATTCGTAAAAGCTTCATCAACCGCCAGGCGAATATCTTCGATTTCTTCTTTATGAAAACCGAAACGTTTGGCGTAAAAAGCTACAAAATCCCTGACTTTCGACAGATATTCTGTTGAAGCTGATACGGATAATATGTGTTCCTTACGTAATGGCAAAGCTATGAATAATTACGACTGATCTATGAAATTCGTTACGGCTTCTTTTTCCTCATCGAGGATGTCATAAAGGGTTGGAAAACCGAGCAAATCAAAAACATTATAAACTTTAGGCTTCATATTGGTAAGCTTGATATCTCCGCCGCGTTCTCTTACATCTTCAATATATGCCATAAATACCCCTAAACCGGCACTTGCTATATATTCGAGATCATTGCAGTTGACAACAATTCTAAACTTTTTTTCATTAATCAAATTTTGAAGAACATCTTCGAGTTGTGGCGCTGTGTGAGCATCCAGTTCTCCCTGAATCTCCAAAATATCGATTTGATTAACGTTTTTATGATGGATGCTAAAAGTACTCATGCTTTTTTAAATAATTATAACACCAGTTAAATAAGATCTGTTTGTGTTCCTACCAGAGTAAGAAACTGAATAAATAGAAGGTAATTTCATAAAAATAATGTTGATTCCCAATTTTAAAGATACTTATCAGCAGATGATCAATCTTTTTTATTTAAATAAAAATCAGAGATATAGCATTCCAATATAAAGTCTTTTAAAAAGTTTACGAAAGGAATTCTAAATAGATTCAAAAAATCTAAAAAATTTTGGGGAATTGGGAAGTAGATATAAAAAAAGGTGTTGCACGTATCAGGTGCAACACCTTAAACTATTCATCAAGAGAGACGCTACTTGAGCGCTATACAATATGGGTATTATTCATAAAAAACACAAATATTAATTCAATTTTATTTAGCAAAAAATAATGTGATCATTCAAAAAGTGAGTGGTTTATAGATTTACTGTCGTCATAACCGGTTGCAGTTTAAGAATATCCTCGGCAAAGTTGAAGGTCTCGTCCATCACATTATAATAATCCTTGGAAGTAATAGAAGATGCGATAACATGTGCTTTTGACTGTTGAAAATTGATTTTTCGCTTTAATTCATCGTTCGTTCCCAAATCTTTATACATTTTCAGCATCGCGGGAACAGAGACTCTGCGATCCTGATTTCTCTGATCCAGATAATAATATCCGAGAAAAAAGGGTTGCGTAATGTTCCGGTAAGTATCAAAATTCATCGTAAGCAAAATGAGTTGCTTGAGTGCTTTGAGTCCTTCGATGCGATAATGGTTGTACCAATATTGTTTCTCCTTATCAGACGTGTTAATATGTGCATAAACATATTTTATATTCAGAAGCTTGGTAAGAGTGAAATTAACCCCGGAATTTCCCAATAATTTTACGCGCCTGTCATAAAAATCGATAAGCGGAGAATAGGTAATGACACCGTTTATCTTCTTAAACCGGGAAGCCAGGAAAATAGCCAGTGAAGCTCCCGTGGAAGTTCCCATTAAAATTACTTTTTTACCGATTTTTTTACCGACAGCAAGCGCGTGAACAGCTGAATCAATGAATCGTTGTGGAGTTATGTCATCAAGAGCGTCATCGCCCAAACCATGTCCGAAGAGACGGCATAAGTAAACATTACAGCCATATCGTTTTCCGAATTCCACGTGGGTGGGGTAGCCTTCGCCCTGGCTGGCTGTAAACCCATGAATATATACGAGGGAATATTCCGTGACTTCTTTGTCATCATTGAACCAGACAATACGGGCTTCATTATCCGGTTTCAGATCTTCATGAGCATATTCCCTTTCTCTGATCTGTTTGTCGAGTTCATTCAGATCATCAGTAAGATCCGGTAAAGTAACAGATAATTCGTTTATACTGCTCATATCATAAAATGATCAACATACATGCGATTCTTCCCTTATGATTCGCATCTATTTATAAAACAACATAGTAGAATAACGTCGAATCGTTGAAATATTATACAAATTCTAACATGCTCTTTAGCATAGCGATACTAATCAAATATTACCAGTTTAAGTAAATCATTTGGTTAAGTAGTGTATTCTGCGTTGATTCGAACATATTCATATGAAAAATCAGAGCCCCATCCGGTGGCTTCCGCATTGCCCTCATGCAAATCCAAAGCAATATGGATCTGTGTCGCTTTCATCATCTTTTTAACACGGGTTAAACTCTCACCGGTAGGCTGACCGTCTTTTACCAGGTGTACTTCTTTTTGTGTACCGATATAAAGATCCACCTTGTCCGGATCGAAATTTACACCTGAACGCCCGGCTGCGGCAAGAATTCTGCCCCAGTTCGGATCTCGTCCGAAAATGGCCGTTTTGACTAAAGCTGATGTAGAAATCGTCTTAATAATCTGTCGGGCGTCTTCTTCGGTTTTAGCGTTTTTGACGCGATATTCTATCAGTTTTGTAGAACCCTCCCCATCTGAAACGATAGATTTGGCTAATGGCAGGCAAACCTTTTCCAGATTGCGTTTGAAGATTTCGTAATCTTCCCCCTCTGTTTCTATTTTGGGATTACCAGCCACCCCATTACATAATATCGCGACCATATCATTGGTGGAAGTATCTCCATCTACAGTAATCATATTGAAAGTACGGTCTACGACTTCCTGCAAGGCTTTTTGCAGAAGTTTAGAATCAATATCAGCATCGCAGGCTATGAATGAGAGCATCGTTCCCATATTGGGATGAATCATTCCGGAGCCTTTTGCGATTCCACCCATGTGTACTTTTTTACCCCCGATTTTAAATTCTGCAAAACTTTCTTTGGGGAAGGTGTCGGTTGTCAGGATCGCATTAGCCACGAGAGAGCCGGCAATATGTCGTTTGGTTAATTTGGGAATATTATGTTTGATACCTTCAACAACCTTTTTGGTTGGAAATTCCCGGCCGATAACCCCGGTAGAGGCTACAAGCACATCTTCAACTGGAATTCCAAGTCCCTCGGCTGTTGTTTCTGCCATAGCAATAGCGGCTTGTCGTCCCTGCTCGCCGGTACATGCGTTGGCGTTACCAGATGAGACTACGATCGCTTGTGCTTTCCCATTTTCTATATATTTTCGACTTAACTTAACCGGTTCGGCAACTACAATATTACGGGTGAAAACAGCGGCGGCATTTGCCGGTTTTTCTGAGTAAATAATAGCTAAATCTCGTCGTTTTGATTTGATTCCTGTGTGGGCTCCCCAGAATTTGAACCCGTTAACATCTGTGATGTTATAATTCATATTAAATTGGTAGGTATAGGTTATAAAATTTTTTGAAAATCCTTTTTCCTAAGCTTATAAATACTAAATCATCTCTATTTATAAAATAATAAATTTTATGATACTCAGGGTGTTAGTGGTATATGAGTTAAACCAGTACTTTCCGGCAATGATAACCGAATATTCATGTTCTGTACCGCTTGTCCGGCAGCTCCCTTAACTAAATTATCGATGCAGGATACGGTGATGACAGTATCTGTGCGATCATCATAAGTAACATAGATATCGCAATAATTGGTTCCTCTCACATCTCTTAGCTCCGGCGGATTTTGGCGGAGACGAATAAATGTTTCCTCTCCGTAATATTTATTATAGATCTTATTGAGATCATCCGTTGAGATCTTTTTAATCGGTTTGGAGTAGATCGTACTCAAAATTCCACGGTTTACCGGTAAGAGGTGAGGCGTGAAGAGAACGCGCGTCTCGGTGCCTGTAAAAAGGGTGAGAGCGTCCTGAATTTCAGGAGTATGTCTGTGGTTTTTTAACCCATATGCGGAAAAATTCTCATTAGCGGTAGGGTAGTGCGTCTTTGGTTTGGGTTTGGCTCCCGCACCGGTAACACCCGATTTGGCATCTATCGTGATCGTATCAGGATGGACGACCTTTTCCTTCAAAATTGGAGCGAGTGGTAGGATAGATGATGTAGGATAACAACCGGGGTTAGCAATGAGTTGCTCTCCTTTAATTTTATCCCGGTAGAGTTCGGGCATTCCGAATACTGTTTGGGCCACAAGTTCCGGTATCACATGCTTTTTAGGATACCAGGCATCATAGTGAGCAGCCGATAACAAGCGGAAATCGCCTGACAAATCGATCACAATACATTTTTCATGTGGTCGCTTCTCTTTGATATAATCCATAGAAACGCCATGCGGTAAAGCTAAAAATAGTACGTCGAGCGCATCGAGTTTCACATCTTCCATCGATTGAAAATCATCGTCAATTAAACCGTGAAGATGTGGATGGGCCTCAGTTACCGGTGTTCCGGCCTGAGATTCGGATGTAATGGTTTTAAGTTTAATATTGGGGTGGTGTAAAAGTAGCCGAATCAATTCGGATCCGGTATAACCGGTGCCTCCTATGATCCCTACGTTATAAGTCTCCATTTTAATGGTTTACTTTGGTTTTTTCTATAGCTTTAATGAGTACTTTTAAAAAAGTTTGCAGATCTTTTCGTGGAATATTCAATGGTGGAACGATTCGAACGACATTACCTGATGCACAGTTCGATAAAATGCCGTTTTCGCGCATGTAATCTACGATATCGGCACAGGGATAACTCATTTCGACGCCGATCATCAGACCGATGCCCCGAACTTCCGTAATGGCATCTTCAGTTTGTGCTGTTTCCTGTAATTTTTCCATTAGCCAGGAACCATTTTCACGGGCGGAGGTAAGCATATCTTCATCATGAATCGCATTTATTGTAGCAAGAGCTGCGTGACATGCCAGTGGATTTCCTCCAAACGTCGTACCATGATTACCATGTTCAAAGGCAGAGGCTACATCTTCGCGGGCAAGGACCGCTCCGATTGGCACACCGCCGCCGAGCCCTTTGGCCATAGTCAGGATATCGGGAACAACATCAAAATTCTCATAGGCAAAATAACGTCCGGTTCGTCCGGCTCCACATTGAATTTCGTCGAATATCAGTAAAATGTTATTGTCGGTACAGAATTTCCGCACTTTCTTGATATATTCGGCATTGACCGGTTGAATTCCGCCTTCTCCCTGTACCGGTTCAATTAAAACGGCCAGAGTCTGATCGTCAGCTGCTTTTTCAATAGCATCGAAATCATTAAAAGGCACCTGAAGAAAACCCGATGGCATCGGATCGAAGCCCTGCTGATATTTACGTTTTCCCGTGGCTATCGATCCAAGTGTACGGCCGTGAAAACAGCCTTCCATGGATATGATATTCCCTTCTTTATTATGGTTGTGACCATATTTACGGGCCAGCTTTAGAGCCCCTTCAACAGCCTCGGTGCCGCTGTTACAGAAAAAGACACGATCAAGTTCGGATAACTCAACTAACCTTTGGGCCAGCTGACTTTGCGGTTCTGTCGTGTAAAAATTTGAAACATGGATCAATTCGGCGGCCTGTTCCTGAATAGCCGCGACTACTTTGGGATGACAGTGTCCGACGTTATTAACTGCGATGCCTGCGAGTGCATCGATATATTCCTTGCCATCACTATCCCAAACACGGGATCCTTTTCCTTTGACAAGAGTTAAGGGTTGACGGTTATACAGGTCAAAATGATATTTTTTGTCGAGTTTTTGTGATGTATCCATAAGAATGGGAAATAATAATTATTAATTTGAAATTACAGTTCCGATAGGTTGTTCATCGAGAATTGCTTCAATAAGAGAATGTGGTTTGGTGCCATTAATAATGTGAGCCTTTTTAACACCAAGTTCCAGAGCCACACGACAGGAATTGACTTTAGGAATCATACCGCCCTGAATGGTTTTACCGATATGCTGATCCAAATCTTTCGTCAAAATATGTTTCATCAAAGAATTTACATCGTTCAGATCAGCAAGCAAGCCATCGACATTTGTCAGAAGCATGAACCTGTCGGCATGAAGTGCTCCCGCAATATGTCCTGCGAAAAGATCGGCATTGACATTATAATCCTTCCCATCGTCGCCAAGACATACCGGAGCGAGGATGGGGATGTAATCGTTATTTAAAAGTAATAATATTAATGAAGTGTCAACTTTGTCAACGTCTCCAACATAACCCAGGTCGACTTTGGAACGGCCTTCATCCGTATCTACGAAATGTTCTCTTTTAACCACACGGGCGATACCGCCATCTTTACCAGAAATACCAACGGCACGTAATCCCCTATGATTGAGTAAACGGACCAATTCTCCATTGACGTTACCACGAAGCGCCATTTCGACATATTTCATGGCTTCGGTATTCGTTTTGCGTTGTCCGTCAATGAATTTGCTTTCAACACCGGCTGTATCCAGTGTTTCCTCTATGACTGGTCCCCCGCCGTGCACGACAACAGGTTTAAAACCTTTAGATTTGAGTTGATAGATATCCTCAATTACAGAACTTTTAATATCAGGATCTACCATCGCATTGCCGCCATATTTAATAACGACAATTTCACCATTTCCATTTTTAATGCTTGAACAATCTTCCGGATCTTGTCCAGAGTCGTTTTTCATAAGATTATGTTAGTTCACACCTGTAGTCGGCGTGATACTGTAAGTGTTTATTTATATTAGTTTGTAATGATTTAGCCTGTAATTTAAATAAATAATCGGACAATGTTAATTATAAATCTGATATTAGTAACCCGTCATGTCTTAGAAATATGAAACTATTTATCAAAATCATTAAAAGAAGGCTTTGCAAAACCAGGGATTTTGTTCAAGATCAAAGCTTGAACGACTTCGAAACCGCAGCATCCCGAATGCTTTCGGGATTCGAGGATTACAAAGTCGTGCAAATGCAGATATTGGGCAAAAGAACGGTTTTTCATAGCTTTCTAAAAATGATAAAAAAAGCCCTATTTACATCTAAAGTTATAGGGCTCAATTGTTAGAATTTTGAAATAGAATTACTTAGCGGCCTTCGTATTTTGTTCATTACCGATATAAGAAATCCATGACTGGGTGTTATAGTTGCTGTTTACGTTCTGCTTGAGCTGTTTGGCCATATCCTTGGTTTTAACCACTCCAAGACGTACCCGAAACCAGACATTGCCAGTTGCATCGCTTCCATGTTTTACAATATAAGCATGGCTGTATCCACGTTTTTTCCACTTATCAAGTTGCTTTTGTGCAACCTTTTTCGACCGGAATGAACCAACTTGCAGGGTATAATCTCCACCTCTGATAAATTCAATTTGTGAAGAACCAGAACCTTGCTCCACTTGCTGTGTTTGATGATTTTGCTGAGCCGGTTGTTGAGTCTGTCCTGAATCGGCTGAGGCTTGTGTACCCTGATTTTGTTTTTGCTCTAATTCAGCTTCTCTCTTTTTGGCTTCTGCTTCGGCTTGCGCTTTGGCAATACTATCCTGACGAGCTTGAGCCATCTGACTTTGCCGGTTCATTTTCTGAACCTGTTTTTCTTTCTGACTTGGTCCGCACGACTGGATTAAAACCATGGAAAAAGCGGTCAGGAAACTATAGAGAATTATTTTTTTCATAGTATGAGTTGATATTTATGAAAGTTTACTAAGAATAGCTTGGTGAATATTTAAAATGGAAGTCATGAAAGTAATTTGATGATATTTAGTTATCATTATATGCATTTGTAATCAAAAAAAATCATCATAATTCGAAATCTAATGATATTTAATATAACCCATTAGAATTTATTCCTAACAATCTGTTTTTAGTATAATGATTTTTTTGTAGATAAAACATCATGATTCTTAAAAATCATTCGCTTTAATGAACTTATGAAAACAAAGATATCGACAACTCAGCCGTTAAATAGTACATTACGAAAATAATTTCTATCAACCAATAAGCATTAATACAAATATTAATTACAGGTTTTAAACACCGATACAGCTGAATTAAGTTAGAAGTTTTTATAACGTCAGATAATAATATGGTGAGTTTTCTTAATGTCGTATATAATGTACTTCTATTTATTCTCAAACGGGATTAACCCGAATTATTCACGTAACCAATATGAAGTAATACATATCATATTGTAAATTCGCCTTGATCAGGGCAAAATTTCTTGGTGAATAATCCGGGTTAAGATACATTTAGAGAAGGCTATGCAAAACAGATCTTTTGCCCAATCTCTGCATTTTCGTGACTTCGAAATCCTCAAATTAGTTAATATGTTGCGGTTCCGAAGTCGCTCAGGCTTTGATATTGAACAAAATCCCTCGTTTTGATAAGCCTTCTTAGAAACTGCATATATATAAATATATGAATGATTTTTTATATCATACCTTTAAAAAAAATCAAATATGACTATTCCTGATTAGTTTATATTTAATCACTTACCTGTATTTTATAACAGATAAGTTTGATAACTATAGTTGATATGACAAATCCTAATGACGACCGGAAAAATAAAAATGACGCACTGGCACTGACTATGAGTGGAGGTGGGGCAAGAGCAGCATATCAGGTTGGTTTGCTGCGGTGTATATCGAGAAATTTTCCGGAACTGCAGATGCCAATCATAACGGGAGTTTCTGCCGGGGCCATTAATGCTGTTTATCTGGCTTCACATCAAAGCGAGTTTAAAGATGCCGTGGATGGCCTGACCAAAGCCTGGTGCGGAGTGACACCTGACCAAATATTTAAAGCAGACAGCACAAGTATCCTGACCAATATATTTCGTTGGAGCGTGAGTCTGTTGGCCGGGAAACAATCAAAACGGTTCAAAACAAGGGGGTTGGTCAATGCCAATCCGTTACGCCATTTTTTGGAATCTCACCTGGATACCAATAACGGTGTAATAACGGGTATTGGTGAAAATTTAAATAATGGCCGTTTAAATGCGGTAGCGGTCTCATCAACTAATTATCAAACCGGACAGACGATCACCTGGACACAGGGTTGCGATCTGAGGACATGGGAGCGTATCAATCAACGTAGTTGGGAGAC
>DATFMK010000884.1:0-2617 GCA_035267005.1 Balneolales bacterium | reverse complement strand
CGCATTTGTTAAAAAACCCAATGAAAAAAATAAGCAGCTAAAAAGAGCCAGACTACCGATAACTATTTGATATTTCTTCATTATGAACAACCTCCTTTTTAGTAAGCGTTCAAAGGTTCTGGGTTCAGCGTTCAGGGCTACATTTCTTTCTAAGGCGGACACAGGTTCAGAGTTGTTCCTATCGTTGCAATATTGGGGTTATCTTGACCATGAGTACTAACCCGGACAAGTTGGAATTGAAAATTGAAGATTACAAATTGAATATTTGAACTCCAAGCCCCAAACTTTTGAACCCGTGATCAGCTATCTAACTGAACCTCTATCAGAAATTATCCTCTTTTTTCACCTCCTTTCCGAATCCCTCAGGGTAAACAACATGGCAAAATTGACCCATCCTTCTCGTCCCGTCGTAGCTCGAAGAGCGGAGTCGGATGAATTCACCAAGGGGGTATTCAGATAATGCTGTTTTCATTCGATATGATATCGGATATCATAACGGACCGTTAGGCTATCTCTTGCCATATTGTTTATGCAACATTGGGGTTTGCCTGTATCGTTGATACAATAAACTAGGATTTGATAATTAAGTCAAGCTTTTGTATCAGATTTATGGGCGCGGGACCTAAAACGAAGGGTCGTTCATATTTGCTGCCCGTCATTTCTTTGAAGGCCAATGATGCTTGATAAAATCTCATCTTTTATCTATCACTTCCGGCGGTTCGATCCGTGGGATTTGCTTAGTCTTATTGGGCGTCGCGTTGATGATACGTGATGTATCTTGACCTTTGTGGAGCAGTAGTAGTTTGCCTTTCTCTTGCCGGATACGCAATAGATAGCCACCCAGCGCGCCACCGACGGCGGTCAGCGTCAGAACCCCCAAGGACATGAACTGGGTCAGGATTAGAAAGCCACCCAATCCTGCCGCGCCTGCAAATGCCAGCCCGATCTTGTAATTCGCCCGCATTGACGATCGTCGCACCTCCCGCAGGGTTTTACGTTGTGACTGTTTTACCAGCTTGGTCTTGGCACGCTCGGTTTTCACGCGGATGTTTTCACGCTCTTTGGCATGGTATACTTTCAACCGGTTGATTTCATCTTTGCGCTGATGCGCTGCAATCGAACCAAACCAGAATGCGGTCAAAAGTCCTGCGATCAATACTGGAATCGCCAGCCGCAGCCAACCCCAGTTTTCAAAATCTGCAGGAGCAATCAGCACCAAAGCAATCGTGATGACTTGTAAAAGCAGGATGCCGGGGATGAATTTCAGCATGATTTTTGCCCTGATGTAAGGAATTTTCGATAGCTGAGAATTTAATTCCTTACAGATATTTGCCGATACATGGAATTCGAAATTATTTCAGACAGTAAAATGACATCATCACGGTTTTCACATTCTTTATCTGGTTTGAGCTTCATATTCAACCATTTTATTTAATCATCAAGTTCTCTTTTCTAATTCGATCTCGGATTAATGAGTTCAAAAACTCGGGAACCGTTTAGAATAGCAATATTTTTTCAGCTTAAAAATTTTTTATCAGAACGTGTCGATTCTTTTCGCAGTGTGTAGATAGCACTTTCAAATCTACTAAAAAATCGGAAATTGAAAAGAAAGGGAAAGCCATAGAGAAGCTAGAAAAGCAGATTGGAAAATATGATGGTCGATTGGCCGAAAAATCCAATAACCAATTCATCTACCAGAGAAATGACTTGGTTAAGCGATATAACCGCAAACTCAAACAAAGATAGCCAGGGTAAGCAATTAAATTTAAATTTGATGGCCCGATTAACAAGCTGGATTTAAAAAAATAGTTGACAAATACCATAATGTGGTAAAATTTATTACCTGATAAGTTTTAATCAGTTTCACTACTGAGTGGCTCTCTTATACCTTTACACAATTCATCCCAGGCTGATTGAAGCTCTTCATCCATTACTTCTAATTCATTAATGCAAACCAATTTTTAATTTTCACTAGAGGGTGTCAGTATCAAATTATCATGTATTCAATTATGTCGATTAAAGGAAATTTTTGCGTACTTAAATTGCCGAAATTGCTTCAGCGCACAGGTAATACTTTGCGAAGAAGAAACTGATAACAATGCAGCTTGCGAAATGTGCGGCTGCGAGTCCAAGTTTAATCCTGAATTCTTAGAATGTGGTTGGGTTTAGGAATGCAAATCGTTTATTTTCAACCCTGATCGAAAAGGTATTCCACTTACTGAACTATACGTAAAGAATTAAATAATACGGTAATTTGATAAAGCAATTGTTTACCATGTTCATTATAAATTTCAAGGAGCTATACTAATGTACAGTAAAACTATCAGAGTAGTAGGGTTGTTTGTTGTGGTTCTCTGCGTCGTTATCACCGCTTCGGAGCCGACCGAGTCGGCTATGGGGAAACCCCCTTTGACGATCGTTAGCTGGGGTGGGGCCTATACGAAGAGCCAAATGCTTGCCTATGTTCGCCCCTATCGTCAAATGAGGAACCGCTGGGTGAATGTAGAAGAATATAGTGGGGGGTTGGCGGAAATCCGTGAACAAGTTCGTTCACTCAACGTCAAGTGGGATGTGGTGGACATGCAGTTATCCGATGCGGTCCGGGGCTGTAAGGAGG
>DATFMK010000883.1:0-4418 GCA_035267005.1 Balneolales bacterium | reverse complement strand
CGACGGTTTGGAGGAATCTATCAACGCTCATCAACATTCATTCGAAATGGGACATTTGAAGGGGATCTATACGTTGTTAGATTCCTCGGCAGGATCGGAATGACAATACGCTTAATTTACTTTTGATTTTTTATAATCCCTGATATTCAGTGTAATAGAAGCGACTAAGGCAAGTATAAAACCAATTAGAGTACCATAATCAACTAACGTAGGATTCCAGTTCAATCCGGTAAGGTGGTCCAAAAGAAACTTCATATAAGACATAGGCATATCATGATATCCCAAAGCTTCTCTCACCTGCCAGTGCCAGTCGGTACAGGGACAATAGCCGATTCCATACCAAATTCCCAGAACAAACCAGGAAAGTCCGGTTACGATCAATGTGATGAGATTGGCCAATCTGGTTTTCTTCCATACCCAGCCTATAGCATTAAACAGGGTGAAAGCCGTATGAAATACAAAGAAGAAAACATTTAAAATCTGATAGATCAGCAATGTTGTGGAAATTTATTTCGGAAATATTTCACGCATCATATCTTTATATATGTTATAAGCATTTCCATCCCACAATACAAATCTGATTTTTTTTACCTGTTTTAAATCCGGAATAGCATTTTTAACGGTTTCCAGAGCTATTCGGGTTGCCTCTTTCATCGGATAACCAAAAGCGCCGGTCGATATAGCTGGAAATGCAATAGATTTGATTTTGCTCTCTTCCGCCAAATCTAAAGCGTTTCTATAACAATTTCTTAGCAGGTTATCTTCCGGTTTATCATTGCCATAAACAGGTCCAAGACAGTGAATAATGTACCTGTTCGGCAAATTATGTCCACTTGTAATAATTGCCTCTCCAGGTGAAATGGGAGCAAGCGGACGAGTCTCCTTTTCCAATATGGGTCCGACTGCACGATGTATGGCTCCTGCCACTCCACCCCTTCTTCGTAATTGTGCATTAGCGGCATTAACAATTGCTTCACAATCATCTTGCCTGGTAATGTCGCCTAATACCCATTCAATACGAACATCATGGAATATCTGCGAATCATTTGTATCGGGCATATCGATTCCAACAAGTGATTTATCAAATCACAAAATTAAACTTGGTGGTTAATATTGATTTCAACAAACGTTTTAATAATCAAAACTTGATAATGTGAATCGTGCAATCCGGGGCTCAACAAGACGCTCAAAATCCTTATATGACATACGAATAGCTTCTTCATGAGTTCCTGCATTAAATGCAATCATTTCATCATCTTTTAAAGCATAGGATACAATAACATCCAGATTATAAAGATTACCAAAAGGCGGCATAGCTCCGATTTCACATTCAGGAAAATATTCTTTGAACTCTTCCTCCGTAGCCAGTTCGATATTTTTTGCCCCTAATTCTCGTTCTAACATATTAAAATGAATTTTATGGGAAGCTGGTAATACAATCATAGCCATTTTCCCATCCACTTTAACCATTACTGTTTTTGCAATATCTTTATCCGACATTTTCACAGCATGTGCCGTTTGATGAGCAGTTTCCGTTTTGGAATGGCTAATAGCTTCGTAATTCACATTCTCCTCGTCCAGAAATCGTTTTAATTTTCGGATAGGCATAATAAGCTCCTTTCTTTATGATGAAAAAGCTCTCTTATTTAATATTATAAATACTTATGCAAATCTGCCAGTATATAATCAGTTGGTATTAGTTTTCCCTCATCATTCTGCTTCAGGTTAACTCTAATTATTCACGTATACAAAAAGAAACAATCCATATCATATTGTAAATTTAATAACTTATAAAATATAACTCGTTCCTCAATTTTGAAGACGCTAAAAAGAACTACGAAATTTAGTCGTGCTCTGCGTTGACCTTAAAAACACTTATTCAACGTACCCTGGTACCTTTTTAACTTCGCCTTGATCACAGCTAAATTTCTTGGTAAATAATCCGAGGTAATGTGATTTTTAAAAAAAACTTTCTAACATTCATCTTGAGTTCGAGATAAAATCTTTTAAATCATCGTTGTGAAATGATTCGTCTTCGTACCCAACGTCTCGTTGTGCATGTAAAACTTGAAACTCTGTTTCAAACAAACTTTATTCTATTCGAAGGTATTTTGGAAGCTTCTTTTTCTGAATTAATCAGAACTTGGTGAAGAGCATCCCCATAGGGACTGTAGAAACATGTTTAAGATCGGCTTTATTAATTTATCCTTAGATATGTAGAAATTACTTCAATGGGGAGCCGTAACTGTTTACAAATTCAACATTTCCATTGTAACTCACCCGAAATGTCCAATAATGTTTATGAATACATCCTGCAAGACAATCGCCGTATCCTAAACTATATTCATAAACTACATAATCTGATTTCCTGAAAGCTGAGATATCATTTCCATCTCCAACCACATTATTGGGTTCTGCGTATATGACGCCATCAATGCCGATAAATTTTTGAGACAAAGCCAATATATTCAATGCATTTTCGGCTTCCAATTCAACCAAATGCCGATTTTCCCACCTGTGATATTTGTTGAGGTCTAATTTGTATTCACTTAATAATTTATCGATCTGTACATTTCCTGTAAAACGGTATCCCTCCTGCCACATTTTAACCCATTGGACGGTTGTGTCTACAGCTACCAACAGATGTTTGGTTTCAGGTCGATGCAACGTATGAATATTATAGACTTTAACAACGTTTTCTTGCTCTTCAACATTTTCGGCATGATAAATATGCAATAAACCGTTGAAATAGAGATCGACCAAACCAGTGGGTATTTTGATAAGAGTACTCTTCTTTGTTACGTCAGTTTGTATATCTCTAAGCGCCAGTCTCTCGGCATCCATTTTGTAAGTCTGTTTAACCGAATCAGGGACATCAATCGTACTTGCCGGAAACATAATTTGCCCGACACTTCCATCCGGTTCTTCACCACCACTTTCAAAAATCAGCGAACAGGAGTGAAAGATCAATAAAAATACTATACTATAAATGGAAAGATGGGACACGGTTACTTACGATATTATTCACGGATGCTATCATAAGTAATTTAGATAATTTTGAATGATAAATACTTATTTTTAAAACAATTTAAAGTTCATATTTCATGTGTTTTCAGAATAATTACGCTACTAAAACACCGATAGCCAGCAAAATCCAGGAGATGATGAAAAATGTCCCGCCAACAGGTGTAATAGCGCCCAGCCAGCGTACTCCTGTAAGACTTAGAATATATAAACTACCTGAAAAAATGACGATTCCTGCAAACATCAGCCAACCAGACCAGTGGATATAATTGGATTGCGGTAAATGATAGGCTAC
Source organism: Balneolales bacterium (assembly GCA_035267005.1). GTDB lineage: Bacteria > Bacteroidota > Rhodothermia > Balneolales > DATFMH01 > DATFMH01. Next base: position 1,099 of record DATFMK010000883.1, on the reverse strand, counting down.
CAACCCAACAAGAATAAGTCCAAGTGCATGATAAAATTCATAATGGACACCAGTCTGATAAACATCCATCATTTCTGTTGACAATCGGCCGTTTAACACATGAGCTCCAAAAGCACCAAGTATAACCGATATCATGGCATTAATACTTCCTAAAAAAATAAAAACTTTTGCCGGCTGACCCATAAATGTTGCTGTTAAATGTTGGACATTACCTTTTATATAATTGATTGATATCTTAACCCGAATTATTCACGAAACCAATATGAAATAATACATATCATGTTGTAAATAAAGTAACTTATAAAAAATAAACTAATCCTCGATTTTGAGGACGCTAAAAAAAGCTGCGAAATTTGGCCGTGCTCTGCGTTGAATTTAAAAATGCTTGATCAACATACCACTGTACATTTCATGCACATTTTTAATCCCGAAAGCTTTCGGGACACGACAAAATTTCTTGGTGAATAATCCGGGTTAACCAACCATTCCGTGTTTCATAAGATTCCAATATACTCATTTGGAATTGAATTCTTAAAATTTGAGGGGAAATTGTTTACAAAACGCTGAATAATCCCAGAATAAGTTTTAAAACGTGTAGGGACATACCATGGCATGTCCCTACAAATGTCGATAATTTTTGCTTTTTTACTGTTTAAATAGTTCCCTCACAACCTACAATTCAATTTTCATCGGCTTAATGTTGACACCTTTTATCAACAAATACTTTTTAGAGCCGGGATCAGGTTTATAGGTAACCGTAACTGTTTTCTGTCTTTCAGGAAGCAAGGAGAAGTAATTATCGCTCCAATAACTTGGTAGAATTTCCTGATTGTTTGAAGCATTCACAATCTCAATATTGATGAAAAAAGCAAGCTGATTTGTGCGATTTTTGACATCGATATATACTTTCTCCTGACCATTTTCCTTTACGATTCTTTTAGTAATATCAAGATTCGCTTTTTTTAGATTCATCAATTTTTTGTAATTATGATCCGGCGACATCCAATAGAAATTATGTGATATATCATTTCCCTTCTGATCTGTGAGATTTAAATCCACAAAATAGATGCCTGATTTCCTTTTCGGTTCTATCTTAAAC
>DATFMK010000882.1:0-3311 GCA_035267005.1 Balneolales bacterium | reverse complement strand
CCCAGGTGGCTATTCATATTCAAGCCCTTCAGGCTTGTATTAAAATGATAATCTATTTCATGTTAACCCTATAATCATTTATATCAACATATCTTCCCAATATAGGTTATAGATAATCCGCGAAATCCATTAATCTGCGCGAATCAGTGATTCAGACATTAAAAATAACCACAGGGGATGCGGAGTTTTACACAGAACATAGAATACGGATAACGCGGATTTTCGCGATCATTTTAACCCAAGGGACACAAGTATTTTAGGGAATTGTCAAACTATCTCGTTACATCTAACTGGGGTGTAATAACTACCGGGATGCTCTGCGTCCCAATACGTTAATTGGGTATCTAAACGAATAAATTGTCTGAATATCTATTACAGTCGCTATTTTAACCCACATTAAAACACATAACACTTATTGTATTTAATCAAATGTTTTCATTATTTAACTCAAGTGGAGCCAACATCTTAGATATTTATATAGATAGTAATGATTCTTTAGTTGATAAATTTTATGAAGAAAGTCTCTTTAACCTTTTTATTTCTATTTGCGTTGTGCTCCATATCTACCGCGCAAAGAGTCAAAGGGTACAAAAATTTTAAAGTATCGGTTTATGTAACCGTACACGATGTACAAAAATCTTCCAACCTTAACTGGTTTAAACGGCGCATTGCGTTTCTGCAGCGATACGTTCATATCGATAAAGTTTACCTGGAAACCTACCGCGGAAATGTCTATGCCGATTCTTCTAATATCATCAGGGATAAAAAATATCTGGAAAATCAGGGAATTCAGGTTGCCGGTGGAATCGCATTCGTGAAAAATGGTCCGCACCGCTTTCAATCGTTTTGTTATTCCAACAAAAAAGATGTGGCGGAGGTCAAACATATCGTAACCTATACCGCGCATATGTTCAATGAGATTATCCTGGATGATTTTTTCTTTGACGACTGCAAATGTAACGATTGTATCATCAAAAAAGGAGATCAGAGCTGGTCGAAATTTCGCCTGAAGCAAGTTACGGATGTGGCTAAAAACGTGATTGTGAAAACAGCAAAAGAGATCAATCCAAATATTAAAATGGTGATCAAGTTTCCGAATTGGTATGAGCATTTTCATTATCTGGGATATAATCTGAAAGAAGAACCGAAATTCTTTGATGGCATCTACACCGGCACCGAAACTCGGGATCCGGCTTTTACCGATCAGCATCTGCAGCCGTATGAGAGCTATGCCATCATGCGTTATTTCGATAATGTGGCACCCGGCAAAAACGGTGGTGGCTGGGTCGATCCGTTTAACCGGGGAACTATCGATCGTTACGGGGAGCAGCTGGAATTGACGCTGCTCGCCAAACCCAAACAGGTCAATCTTTTTGAGTTGAACGACTTGATGCAGACGGTAAAGGAGAGCAATGGTTCCACGAAATTAGTCAGTGATGTCGCGCCGGAAGCCGGTTACGAGTTCGACAAAGCCGATACTTTTTTAGGTGAGTTGGGAAAACCGGTTGGCATCGAAAATTATCGTCCTTACGATTCTTCCGGGGAAGATTTCCTGCCCAATTATTTGGGAATGCTTGGAATTCCTATCGATATTACGCCGCATTTTCCAACCCATAGTCAGACTATTTTGTTAACCGAAGATGCCCGCAAAGATCCCGATATCATCAGTAAAATCAAGAAACAGTTGATGGAAGGAAAACATGTAGTGATTACTTCGGGTTTATTTAAGGCGTTGCAGGGACGTGGCATTCGAAAGATTATCGAAGCCCGTTATACGGGTCGGACTGAAGATGTACACAAGTATTCCAATTTCCAATCCATTTTTTACGGGAAGAAGGATATTCTAATCCCCCAAATCATTTATCCCACCAATGATAGCTGGGAAGTCTTGTCAGCTTTCAGCGGGGATAACGGATTTCCGATGCTGCTTAAAGCGACTTTTGGAAAAGGTACGTTGTACATTCTCACTATTCCCGAAAATTTCTCCGATCTCTACAATCTGCCTGAAAAGGCGTTAAATGTGATTAAGAGCGTGTTAATGGAACATATTTTTGTACGGACCGAGAGTCCGGCTAAAGTAGGATTATTTGTGTATGATAATCACACATTTGTAGTCCATTCGTTCCTGACGCATCCCCAATCAATAAAAATCGTGGTGGACGGTAAAAATAAAAAATTGCAGGAATTAACGACGGGAAGAACAATGTCAGGGGTTACCGACGGCAATCATACTACATTCAAAATGGGGACCCGGCCGCATCAATACAGCGTATTTAAGATCGAGTAGGACATTCCGGAACAATTTTCATCGAGTGTATTTGATAAAAATTTTATTTAAGAACTGATATGAATTTCAAATCAATGAGCAGGGGATCGTCAAAATTTTTCCGAATGTTTTTAGTATTGATCTTTTTAGGCATTTGTACAACATTAACTTATGCGCAGCATTTATCCCAAAAGATTCGGTTGAATCAGATCGGATATTATCCCGGCGGACCCAAAATTGCAGTTTTGGATACCAATGTAAGCGGCCCTTTTTATATCACGAGTCCCGATCTGCGCGATACATTATTTCATGGAAAATTGAGTTCTCCGCACCACGTTTCTTATTCACCGGAAATAACCCGATTTGCTAATTTTTCAAATTTTAAGAGAAATGGAATATATGTTGTGAATGTGCCGGGTATCGGATACTCCTACGAATTCAGGATTGCTTATTCCGTTGAGCATAATCTGGCCAAAGGAGCACTGAAAGCCTACTATTATATTCGTGCTTCCACACCGCTTCCGGTAAAATACGCCGGAAAATGGGCGCGCGATGAAGGTCACCCGGACACCGTCGTTTACATTCATCCTTCGGCAGCCGGACCCCATCGCCCTGCCGGTACGGTGATTTCCACTCCCAAAGGCTGGTACGATGCCGGTGATTATAATAAGTATGTTGTGAACAGCGGAATTACAATGGGTACGTTATTTTCGGCATATGAAGATTTTCCGGCTTATTTCGATACTTTGCGAATAAAAATTCCAGAAGACGGGGATCAAGTCCCGGATATCCTGAATCAGGCGTTATGGAATCTGCGATGGATGTTATCGATGCAGGATCCTAATGATGGTGGCGTATATCACAAAACGACTACCGCTCATTTCGAACCGTTTATCATGCCCGATCAGGCTCATGACAAAAGATATGTCGTTCAAAAAAGTACGGCGGCTACGCTCGATTTCGCGGCAGTCATGGCTCAGGCTTCCCGTATTTTAAAAAAATATCAAAAAGAGCTCCCCGGTCTATCTGATTCCTGTCTGACAGC
>DATFMK010000881.1:0-3156 GCA_035267005.1 Balneolales bacterium | reverse complement strand
CGATTCTTATCCAAACCTCACGTTAAATAATAACGCTTTCCTCAAATTTGAGAAATCTAAAAAGAGCTACGAAATTTTGCCGTGCTCTGCGTTAAACTTAAAAATGCTTAATCAATGTACCCTTGTACGTTTCATGTACATTTTTAAATTCGCCTTGGTCACAGCAAAATTTTTTGGTGAATAATCCGGGTTAAATGTTTTAAAAGCAATTTCCATTCATTTTGCATCAAAAGATGATTGAATAAAACGCAGGTAAATTGTTTTTTTTATAATGTAACGTGAGGTTTGGATAAGAATCGCAGCGTTGTAATAATTACATTGAGAATACGACCTGTGAAAATATGACCTATCTTGACGACGGACGACTGACCATCGACGACACAGAGCTGTTTTGATGCCTAAAGCATGATTGATACCGAACTCACGTTGATTATACGGTTTTTCAGAATAAATAATGTTTAATTAATATCAGAGCGTTTCTCTGTCGTCTGTGGTCATACAATAATCTAATTTAACAGCTACTTTTATTAGGTAGATAGATTATAAGTTTAAACGAACCTCACGTTAAATAGTTATTTTGAAGATTTCTCCCTCCGGTCGAAATGACGCGAATGGACGCGAATGGGCGAGAATGATGTTGATGTCTAAAAATACCACTCAAAAGCGTCATCTATAACTCGAATTTTGGGTGAAAGATCTTCTAAACGATTTAGATCAAAATAAGTTAATTTTAATGTAGATAATTATATCGAATACAAGAACGGTTTTGCATAGGCTTCTACAAATTAAAACAGAATTAATTACGGAAAACCTGTAAGCGTCTGATGAATCTGGCAGCGTTTTCCACTCAATCCCATCTAAAAACCTTTATTAACAATAAGCTTATCAGGAATATCATAATCGCCAACTCCCAGGCCAAATAATGCGAAATCATATTTAGCAGGATCGCATGGATCTAACATTTGCATACGTTTTGTTAATTCTAAGACAGCTTTCCAGTCGTTTTGTCTGCGTGAGAGGAGGCCTAATTTTCTTGAATAGCGAGCTACATGTACATCAAGTGGAATTTTTAATTGTGAGACGGGAATGAAATCCATAATTCCTAAATCGACAATGCTGTTTTTACGAACGGCCCAGCGTAAGTAAAGATATAATCGTTTACAAGAGCTGTTTTTTTCGGAATTGGCAATATGTTTATGTACCCGCTGAGGAATCTCAGGATAAAACGTAAAAAATCGTTCATGAAAAACAGCCATTAATTCCCGGTTTTCTTTTTTTGATTGCTCGTAACATGATTCCCAAAAAGCTTCAAATCCATGATATTTTTTTAAAATAGCTGATAAAGTCAAAATCATCCAATAGATATCAGTGTCTTTAAATGTTCTGTGTTTAAAACCCTTTAGATATTTAAAATCTGCTTCTTTAAAATTTCCAATAAATTCAGACGGGCGGTAATCCATTCGTTTAAGCAGATTCTGAACTTTGGCTATTACGATATCTCTTCGTCCCCACGCCATTATTGCGGCGAAAAAGCCTGCAAACTCCTGATCTCCCTGATCTGTAAAAGAATGCATAAAACAGATGGGATCTTGATCGATGTAAGAAGGCTGTTCAACTTTATCGACTAATTCGTCAAGATAAGGTTTTAGCAGTTTCAGTTTTTTATTAGATATCGTTATCAAAGCAGGCTTTTTTATCATAGAATAGGAATGACGCGTATTCTCAATCCAATTCAGAAAGTTTATTCACAAGGGAGCGATTGGCTTTGGGAAAAGGATATTGGTCCAGTTCCCGAATGGAAACCCAGCGAATTTCCTGACTCGTTTTGGGCTTTGGTTCACCGGAAATCATGGTACAAAAAAAAGCATGTAGTGTGATTTTGAAATGGGAATAAGCATGTTTTATATCCATTAATTTTGGGCCGACTTTCACTTCAACGTCTAATTCCTCTTTGAGTTCCCGGCGCACCGTTTGTTCAATTTTTTCACCCTTCTCTTTTTTACCACCCGGAAATTCCCATAAATTTCCTAACATGGCCTTTTCCGGTCGAAGTGCTATTAAAACTTCATTTCGTTCATTCCGAATGATACCTACACCGATATGATGATGTGGCCGTTTTTTTGCAGGTGATTTATATGGAATACGATCGAAAGCAGCTGATCGATAGGTCATACAATCGCTTTGTAGCGGACAATTCGAACAATCCGGATTATGTGGTGTACAAATTATAGCACCTAATTCCATAAGTGCCTGATTAAAATCACCGGGATGCTCTTTGCTTAATAACTCATTCGCTTCCTTTTGAATTTCATTTTTCACTTTATTCCGTCGCACATCTTCTTCAATACCGAAATACCGTGTCAGTACTCGAATCACATTTCCATCAACAACGGCATACGGTTTATCGAATGCGATGCTGAGAACGGCGGATGCGGTATAAGGACCAATACCCTTTAATTGGGTTATTTCCTCCCAGGTTTGAGGAATTTCACCATTGAAATTATGTACGATCATTTTGGACGCGCCATGCAGATTTCGGGCTCTGCTGTAATAACCAAGTCCTTCCCAAACCATCAAAACATCATGGATTTCTGCATTAGCTAAATCTTCAACAGTTGGAAACTTTTCAATAAACCGGTGATAATAAGGTTCTGCCTGATCGACACGTGTTTGCTGTAGCATAATTTCTGAGATCCATATTTTGTATGGATCTCCGCAGTCTCGCCAGGGCAGAGCCCGCTTATGTTCCCAATACCACGCTAAAAGTGATTGGCTGAAATCTTCTGAATATTGCAATAAACCGATTAAAAATTAAATGAATAAACTTTTTGATATTAGTTGTCTACAGAGCTTATATCACTGCTTAACATTAACAACGGTTAGATTAACCGTCATAGAGGCAGCAGCACCATATTGATCGGTTGCTATAACTCTGAATGTATTTTTCCCGACTTGCTGGGAATTGGGGGTCCATGAAAACTGACCGGTATGTTCATTGATACTGGCGCCTTTGGGGAGATTAACACCAAGATATCGAACAAGGTTCCTGTTAGTACCATCGGGATCAACAGCATGGAAATTAAGTGTGAATGCCTGATTAACCGCTAAACTCATGGAATGGACAGGTGAAAACCTTGGTGGCTGATTAAAGGTGGT
>DATFMK010000880.1:0-3160 GCA_035267005.1 Balneolales bacterium | reverse complement strand
TTTGATTGAATCTACGGCCGAGTTTGTAATCGAGTATTTTTTTAAATGTTGCTTCCTGACCTTCAGGGACATCCAATTCAAGCCGAATTGCTTTTTTTTCTCCATTTAATCCATTTTCCTGGGTGTAGAAAAAGATGTAATGAAGTTTATCATCATTTCTGTTTTCAACAAAATCAACTACCCGATGCCATGCGACTGTTTGTGATGGATCATTAATATTTTTTACAATGCCGTGGTCTGTCAAATATCTTTTAGACATCAGGAAACTGGAAACAAACCAGTTAATACCCGCCCAGCCATAGCAGGCGAATACGAAAATATGATCACTTCTCTGCTGATACACCGAAAGGACAAATAATGAAAATGAAAAAACCAGAAAAAGGCTGGCAAACAACGGATAACCTTTCAATCGTCCTGCTTTCCACGTCAACATCACATTTCGTAGTCTGATAGCATTCGATAGGGTAATAAACGTCATAACACTAGTCCCCAAGGTAAAAAGGATCAGAATTACCAGAAACACGGTATGTAAATCAGGTATGTAACCGGAAAAATTCATGAATTTGTTTCAGCTTTCAAACTTTTTGATATTAACGTTTCTATTATTAATAATAATAATCCAACCCAGACAAACCAGTTCCAAATTTCAGTTCCAAAACTTGCGGCATTAATTTTTCGATCTATATCGTTACTTGTCAGGTTACTTCTTTTAATTAAAGAAACATTTCTAAAATGTGCACGCAGTATTTTGCTGAGCTTTTTATTATGTAACGTACCAAAATCCGATTCCATTATGTTTTGATTTACAGCAATTACATTTTTTTTCTTTCCACTGCTTATTTCGGCCCATCCCGGCTCCCATTCTTCACCTTTATAGGTCAATTCCGTACCCTGAATTGTGGATTTTACATCTGGGCGAACTTTTTCATCATTTAATGATATCGTAACTGTTTTACTCTGATAAGGAATCAACCATTTGAAGGTTTTTCCGAGTGTAAAATCAGCTAACCCTCCTGACTCAGAAGATGACGCGTATAGTGCCATACGATAATTAATAGGTGCATACAGCGCATTTGCAGGGAAATTTGACCACCCGGGATCCGTTCCGAAAGAGGATATCAGAATGACTCCTTTTCCAAATCGCTGTTCTGATAAAAGCGGTTCGGACAGATTTGATTTTAAGATGATATCGGCACCTGCCTTTTCTCCGGGCTGATATACCAAATAATAATAAAGAGATGGCAGTTCTATTTTTAATTGTTCATTCTCTTTCTTCTCAAAGATGTCTTTGAATATCGGATGACCTTCAGATAAACTATGAAATTTTGCGATGGGCTTAAAAGAAGCATATTCGCCCCGGATTCCTTTAAAATGACCCGCATTCATAGTGGATAAAAAATCGTTGTAGGAATGAATATCCGCTTTTTCAGAAGGATAAAATACCAATCCGTGCCCATTTTGAATGTAATTCTGCAGATCCTGCACTAAATAACCAGGGATCGACTGCACTCCGTTTAAAATAATGGCATCATAATTACGCCATTTCGTCTGACTCATTTGATCTACCGTAATCCTTTTCAATGTAATTTGGGAATTGGTTTCTTCGGCAGCTTTGAGTGCAGAGAATAAATAGGATTCTTTACGTCCTGTTGTGGAAGTTATATTACCAGGTGTTACCAACAAGATCGATTTCGTAGCCGGAATTTTTATTGAGAAATAACGAACATTGTCAAAATTGTAGGAATCACCTTCAAGAACTGCTTTTCCTTTTAGATATCCTTTGACATCAGCCGGAACCTCAAAAGCAAATTTTTTAGACTGATGAGGTTTCAGCTGCACCTCATATTGTCCAGCCATTTTACCACGAGTCTTCAGCGATACAAACTGATTAACCGTCGGCTCATCATTATAATTAGTCACATTTACAACTACGGTAACTTTTTTTCCATAGCTTATGATTTTATCGGGTATACTTACTTTGGTAATTGCAACATTTCCATTGCTTTTAGAACCGATTTGTACAAAATAAGTGGATAACGGTATTTCGTTATTAGTCTTATCACCCATTTTGTCATCTTCCCCTAAAGCATGGTCGATTTGTGTTCGTTGTCCATCCGATATCCAATAAAAAATTTCGCGGCGATTCCTAATCTTTTGGTTCATCTCAATAATATGATGCAGTCGTTGTTCGGTAAAGTCTCCCTTATTTTGTACTTTGATTTTTTTCAGTAGATTACCGACGGAATTCTTACTCAATTTATTGGGATTGATCAATTCACCATTTGTATTGAAAATAATGAATCGATCATTGTCGTTAGCCTGATTAACTATCTTTTCAATTAATTGCTTAGCTTGATCCAAATATGGACCATTTTCATCTATTTGAACCATGCTCGGACTGTTATCTACCAAAAAGGAAAACACGATGGGTTTATTCCCACTGGCAATTCCTGAAACACTTTCCGGAGATAAAAAAGGACGAGCCAGGCCAAGTGCTAATAATGAAATAGCCAGTATACGAATAGCTAACAGTAAATATTCTTTTATCTTTATCTTCTTTATTGTGCTTTTTTGAAGTTCTTCTAAAAAGCTGATCGTTGAAAACGGAAGTCTTTCCGGTTTCCTCAAATTGATAAAGTGAATAATCAATGGAATGGCAATTGCTGCCAGGCCGACTAATAAAAAAGGATTTAAAAAACTCATTTATCAAAAAATTACTTGACTTCCAATATAATCACATTTTATGTAATGTATTGAGATATCAGGATATTGTTTATTATTGAATTGCTCACTATGACTCTCTTAACTCTATTAATAGAATCAACTAAAAATAAAGTATTAAATAAAGCAATCAGGAATTATTCTTTTCATTTTGTCCTGTTCGCAGCTGTAGTTGGTATGCTTTTTTCAGCATGTAAACGATCCATTCCTGATAAACCCTGGTCCTCGACCATACCTTATAACGCCCCCGGTGTTCTTATTCCCAAAAAAGGAGTGACCATAAATGAGGCGTTAAAATCGAAATATATGCCTTTTTTTGATGATTTGAGCTCATCAGCTATTCCTATTGTAAAAAAATTATCGGGCGATACGACACGGGCTCTAAGCCTGAAAGCGATGATCGTCTATCCAAATTCATCAACTACATGGCAACCGGTAT
>DATFMK010000879.1:0-2662 GCA_035267005.1 Balneolales bacterium | reverse complement strand
CCAATATCCTCCAGTAAATTATTCCGGATGACCACATGTAAACTGGGGAACCAGTTCGAGCGGCTGTCAAAACGGCTGCTTCCCGTAATTCCATTTCGATCGGTTCGAACCAAATGATTATGGGCGATGAGCAAATCATCGAAACGGCTTTTTATACTATCGCCACGACATGACCATGTGATTCCGGTTCCTCCGCCCTTCGATTTTACATTGCTGCCATTGACATCATGCACAAAAAGGTGGGTTAAATGAATGTGATGAGCTGTACCGAAGTTATCAACGACTAAACGAACCCCGGCACGACGCGCTTTACGTATTGTCCCTTTATTGGATATTTCCAGGTTCTGAACATCCAAATATTGAACATTTTTCAAGAATACGGTTTCTAAATAGTCACCCTTGCCTTCGATATGTGGCAATTTCCCTTTACCATATTTCGAAATAACGATCAAATCTCCGGCATTTCCTGATCCATGCATTACTAACTGACCAACGTAATTCGTCCCGGCTCTGAATAAAATTTTATCTCCCGGTTTGAAGATCATGGAATTTACCTTTTCCAGAGATTTCCATGCTGAAGCTTTGGAAGTCCCGCTATTTTCATCATTTCCTGTTTTAGAATTTACGTAATAAATTGTCCTCGCTTTTGCCGAAATTTTTTGATGAAGCGACCGGGCGTTACCTTTGGCTAAAAATCCCATATTCAGGAAACAAGCCAAAACAATTAAACCTAAGCCCTTAGATTTAAACATATTTCTTCTGACAAATATTTGTTTATAACAGACCCGCAAAGTCTCAAAAACTTTGCGGATCTGTTCGTTTTATTTTAATTCGATTTTAACAACATATGCATAATGTCCCACCGGATGTGATGGCATTTGAACGTGTAAGCCATCCTGTTCCAATCGATAATGCAATTTTTGGTGATTGGCCAACATCGTCACGGACTGAATAGACGCCCTATTCAAATCTTTTGATGGTGCTAATGAGTGAATAACCATTTCTTTACCGGGCCATGCTAAAGCTATGGCATACAAGGTATTTCCATTTGTGGTGAATCGAATATCTTTCCCTGTATATTTCAAAATCCCGGCAAATGAACCCGATTTTTTGAGATGGGTCGGACCTTCACCATACACTTTCCACGGACGCGTATTGTAAATCGCCTGACCATTTACCGACAGCCATTTCCCCATATGTATCAAAATATTTTTGGCTTGTTTAGGAATGGTTCCATCGGATTTCGGATCTACGTTCATCAGCAGATTTCCGTTTTTACTCACGATATCCACCAGTTCATCGATCATTGAATTGGGTGTTCGGTATTTGGCATCTTTCGTGTAACCCCAGGTGTTCGTCGCCACCGAAGTCCCGGTTTGCCAATGTGGTTTCCTCACATGACTAAAGCGACCCCGTTCGACTTCAAAAACGGCGGAGCCTTTGGGAAAGGCATCGTTTTTATAATTGAGAACACCCGTTTTCCCCCATTTTTCCAAATGATTGTAATAATAAGCGGCAATCCGGTAACGAAATGGTTTGAAAGCTGGTTCTTGAAATTTCCAATCGAAGTAGAGAATATCAGGATGAAAATCGTTGACCATCTCCCGGGCCAGATTATACCAGCGATTCAAAAAATAGCTGTTGGGTGGGGTTCCCTTTTTATGCTTGGGACTATACAATCCGGCATATTTCGGATTATTGGTATCGTAATGATCCGCATAGGTGTAATAATACCAGTTATTAGCATAATGATCCGATACTCCGAATTTAAGTCCCTGCGCACGAACCGCTTTCTCAAGATCCTTAATAATGTTTTTATGCGGACCCATGTTGTATGCATTCCATTTCGTCACGTTCGATTTGTACATCGCAAAACCATCGTGATGCATAGCGACAGGAACCACATATTTTGCTCCTGCTTCTTTAAACAACTTTGCCCAACGGTTAGGATTCCAATGCTGCGCTTTAAACATCGGGATGAAATCTTTGTACCCGAATTTACTCGGCGGACCAAAATGCTTGACCTGATATTTGTATTCTTTGCTGCCTTTTTTGTACATATAATGCGGATACCATTCGCTGCCAAAAGCCGGAACGGAATACACACCCCAGTGGATGAAAATTCCGAATTTATCGTTTTTAAACCATTGCGGCACTTTATATTGCATTAAGGAAGCGGAATCAGGTTTAAAATCTATATTACCTGACATAGTATTCGACATTTGTGCAAAAACCATCGCCGGAAGGAAGAGAAATCCGGCTAAATAAAAAAGGCACCTAAACATTCTGAATTGAAATTTCCTGTTACTTTCGTACATGATGTTACTCCCGTCATTTTTTAGGGTGAACATTTTTAAAAATAAGCGTCGTCACGGATCTCGCCGGTAATGAAATCGCCAGATCCTGATTATGTTTCAATGATTTTTTAGTAGGATGAAGGGATCTCTGTTTCGACGTCGTATAAATTTGGACCACGTTACTCATCGTTTTGCTATGTTCGATATGAAACGTCTTTTTCCCTTCCCGGTTTGAATGATTTGTGGTCACGATCACCAACTCATTTTTAGAAGAATCATAAGCGGCTACTGATTGATCATCACCGGTCTTGACAATGCTATCGCCGGGACGTATAAATTTGCTGTAATTCGCCAAGACGTAATAT
>DATFMK010000878.1:0-9635 GCA_035267005.1 Balneolales bacterium | reverse complement strand
AACTATAGGTCCTTCTTGCATAACTCCTGTATCTTAAACGGCGAATGAATCGCCACATGAACAAGTCCTCGTGGCATTTGGATTATTGAAATGGAACCCTTGTCCATTCAATCCGTCGGTATAATCCAGTTCTGTACCAGCGAGATAAAGAAAACTTCTCATATCAACAACGATCTTGATGCCCTTATCCTCAAACATCTGATCCTTATCGTCATGATTCGAATCGTCTTTATCAAAATCAAGCTTATAGGTCAAACCAGAGCACCCACCTCCAACGACTCCAATTCGTAACGGTGTTTCATCCGTTAGCTTCTGTTCGGATCTTATTTGCTTAATTCTTTCTACCGCTCTGTTACTTACTTTTATCGACATAATATTCGTTCTTTATTGATCAATAAATCCTTGATGAAAGTGTTAATCCGGGAAAATATCTTTAAATATTGACAATCCGGATTTCAGGATCAATTCTTTTTACCATGCTTTCTATAGCGAATAAGGTACCTGTTGTAGCTGTCGGACATGTACCGCAGGCTCCCTGATAATGAACTCTCAGGGTATCACCTTCCAGTCCGAGAATTCGTAGTCCTCCACCATCAGCAAGCAAATAAGGTCTGACTTGTTCATCCAGCATTTGCTGAATAAGTTGCATTCGGGGATCATCAGATTCCTTAACTTCTTTGCTCGCATGGACCTCTTCATCTTCCTCAATATCAACTATGGGCTCGGCTTCTCTTATAGGCGGAGCTAACTGTCTCAGCAATTCCGACCAATCAGCATCGCCATCTTGCGTTACTGTAACATATTTGTCGACATAATATACCGAGATAACATGAGGAATAGAGAATAAGTCACGTGCAAACTCATCATCCTTCACTTCATCGGGTGAATCATACGAGCGTGTTATTCCCTGACTTATTGGCTCTTTCAAAACAAAACGCATAGCATCTGGATTCGGCGTTCGTTCTATTTCTGCAATTTTTGGCATGACTTATTTCTTTTTTATTCTTAAAAATCCTTCGTTTTTATAACGTTTTTATAAATATAGTATTATAAAACCAATTGTTATATAAACTCTAATAATTCGTTTCCAAATGATTAAGCAAAAATTTTCTTAACTTTTCTCAATCCTTCCACTAATTTATCAATTTCTTCTTCTGTGTTGAATAACGCAAATGATGCCCGCGAAGTTGCAGGAATATTAAAACGGGTCATCAACGGTTGAGCACAATGATGTCCCGTACGAATCGCTATCCCCTGTTGATCGAGCAACGTTCCCACATCATGTGGATGGATATCATCCAGCATGAATGAGATGATGGATGATTTTTCTTTGGCCGTACCAACGATTTTAATTCCATCCAAATTCTGCAGTTTCTTAGTAGCATAATCCAGCAAATGGTCTTCATAAGCAGCTATCCGATCCATTCCGATTTCATTAAGATAATCAATGGCTGTACCCAGGGCAATTGATGCGGCAATAGACGGAGTCCCGGCTTCGAATTTAAAGGGTAAATCGTTATACGTTGTTTTTTCAAAAGTGACCTCATCAATCATCTCTCCTCCGCCACGATATGGCGGCATTTGATCGAGCCACTCTTTTTTCCCATATAACACGCCAATCCCTGTCGGACCATGCATTTTGTGTCCGGAAAATGCATAAAAATCACAATCCAGATCCTGAACATTAACGGGCATATGGGGAGCACTTTGTGCACCATCCAACAAGACCGGAACACCCTTACTATGGGCACGTTCGATCACTTTCTTAACCGGATTGATCGTACCTAAAACATTCGATATATGAGTAATGGCTACAATTTTCGTCCGGTCGTTCAGAAGCTTCTCATACTCCTCAAGAATCAAATCGCCATTATCATCAATTGGAATGACTTTTAATTTAGCTCCATTTTGATCGCATAGAATCTGCCAGGAAACGATATTGGCATGATGTTCCATTTCCGAGATGATGATTTCATCCCCTTCTTCCATAAAGGACCGACCATAAGTCTGAGCGACCAAATTTATGGAATCTGTAGTTCCACTTGTCCAGATTATTTCGGAGGAATCAGAAGCTCCTATAAAATGCTGGACCTTGGTTCGTGCTTCCTCAAAGGCGGTAGTTGCTTTTTGACTCAGATAGTGAATACCGCGGTGAACATTAGCATGTTCGTGACTATGATAGGTTACTAATCGGTCGATTACCTTTTGAGGCATCTGACTGGAAGCCGCATTATCAAAATATATCAACGGACTATCATTTACCATCTGATTGAGGACAGGAAAATCACTTCGGAATTGTTCTACATCCCAATCTTTAAGTAAAGAATTTTGCTTATTATCTACATTTGTCAGAGTGCTCATGCCAAGTCGGGTACTTCTTCTTCGCTATTTTGGGTAAATTTTGCAACGGCATCACTTAATTGCTCTTGTAAAGAAGCAACCGGTATTTGTTTAATAATTTCAAGTGCAAAACCGTAACTCAACAACCTCGTTGTAGTTTCATCATCCAAACCACGACTTTTCAAGTAAAACACCTCATCATCCTCGAATTGTCCTACCGTCGCGCCGTGACTACATTTAACGTCATCGGCATAAATCTCGAGTTGTGGCTTCGTATCTACCGTGCCTTTATCGGATAACAGTAAATTACGGTTTTCCTGGAATGAATCCGTTTTCTGTGCATCTTTGTGAACGTAAATCTTGCCGTTAAATACGGAATTCGCCTTATCATCAATAATACATTTATGTAACTGATGACTGGTACAATGCGGCTTTTTATGATCGATCATAGTATGCGTATCAGAATGTTGAGATCCATTGATAAGCACCAATCCATCGAGTGTACAATCAATTTGCTCATCATCAAGTGAAGCCCATATATCACTACGGGATAGTTTAGAGCCTAAATGAATGGAATACGATTCGTAATTGCTGTACTTATCTAATCCAACACCCACTCTGCTTATATGATATGCATTCCGGCTCTCCCGCTGCGACCGGACATGAAGCATTTTGGCACCTTCCTTAAGCTTCACTTCCGTAACCGGACTATTGAAATAAACGTTATTTCCAGTCCCTACGTAATCTTCAATAACCGTGAATTTGCTATACGGCTCGGCCACTATCAAAACCCTGGGAGTTGTTAAAAATTGCTCTCCAGCAACTGTTGATAAGGATAGGATATGTATAGGATGATCAACTTTTGTTTCTTTCGGAATATGGAGAAAAATACCATTTTCCATAAATGCGGTATTCAACGGGATAAAAGGATCGTTCTCGAGCCGAGTATACTTCCCTAATTCTTGCTTAATAAGTTCCGGATTTTCATTAATGGCGTTTTCAATGGAACTTAATAGGGTACCTTCCGGCAACTCCTCAATCGAAGAATACGTTTCACTGTATTTGCCGTTTATAAATACAATACGTGATTTTTCCGATTCCGGTAAAAGATAGGACGTGAGGGCTTCCGCATCTGCGTTTTCATCTACCTTAAAATAAGGAACGAAGTTTTCCCGGTAGAGAGAACGCAGGTTGGTGTACTTCCACTCTTCATCCCGTGTAGTTGGCAAAGGAATATCCTGCAATCGTTTGATTGCATTAGCTTTAAATTCTTCGAGATAACCATCCACAGGAGCCTGATCTTTTTGAAATTCCAGTAAATCCGTTATGAATGTTTTTTCCTTATGATCTACTGCCGTGCTCATTATTTTGCTTCTCCATTTACATGCAACTCTTCTGTAACCCAGTCGTATCCACGTTCTTCTAATTCCAGAGCAAGATCTTTATCACCGGATTTCAGTATACGTCCTTTTACCATTACATGAACAAAATCGGGTACGATGTAATTTAGTAAACGCTGATAGTGAGTAACAACAATGATACCTTTTTCATCATCAGCAATTTTGTTTATACCATCGGCTACTTCCCGGAGGGCGTCGATATCAAGCCCAGAGTCCGTTTCGTCGAGAATAGACATTTTCGGATTTAACACCGCCATCTGCAGTATTTCATTCCGTTTCTTCTCACCACCGGAGAATCCGGCATTTACGCTTCTTTTCAGGAATTCGGGATCCATATCGACCAGTTTAAGTTTTTCACGGACATAATCATCAAACTCGAGCGGATCCAGGTCTTCTTTTCCTTGTGCTTCCTGAATGGTGTTATATGCTTGCCTCAGGAATGTTGAGTTGGTAACACCGGGTATTTCAACCGGATATTGAAAAGCGAGGAATAAACCTAAACGAGCCCGATCCTCAGGATCCATTTCTAAAATATTTTGTCCCTCAAAAATCACTTCACCCTCAATAACCTCATACGCCGGGTGACCCGCAATAACTTTAGCCAATGTACTTTTCCCACTTCCATTCGGACCCATTATGGCGTGGATTTCTCCGGCATTGACCTCCAAATCAATACCTTTGAGAATCTTATTACCTTCAACATTGGCATGCAGATTTTTAATATTTAACACTACTCTACTTATTTTTTGATTTTAATTACTATTATAAAGTCTATTAACCAACACTACCTTCGAGCTTAAGTCCCAATAATTTAACAGCCTCTACCGCAAACTCCATGGGAAGCTCTTTAAATACTTCTTTACAAAATCCATTAATGATCATGGAAACAGCGTCTTCTTCTGCCATTCCTCGTTGTTGCAAATAAAATATCTGATCTTCACCGACTCGCGAGGTTGTAGCCTCATGTTCTATCTGAGCCGTGTTGTTTTTCGATTCAATATAGGGGAATGTGTGCGCACCACACCGGTCACCAATTAACATGGAGTCACATTGGGAATAATTTCTGGCATGATCCGCTTTTGATCCAACACGCACGAGACCACGATAACTATTATTAGATTCCCCTGCGGAGATCCCTTTCGAGATAATGGTACTACGGGTGTTTTTACCCAGATGCATCATTTTAGTTCCCGTGTCGGCCTGCTGTTTGTTATTAGTTAAAGCAACCGAATAAAACTCACCGGTAGAATGATCTCCTTTAAGGATTACACTGGGATATTTCCAGGTAATAGCTGATCCTGTTTCGACCTGAGTCCATGAAATCTTAGAATGATGTCCTTTGGCTAATCCACGCTTTGTTACAAAATTATAGACGCCACCTTTACCTTTTTCATCACCTGAATACCAGTTTTGAACCGTTGAATACTTTATTTCTGCATTATCTTTAGCGATTAATTCAACAACCGCAGCGTGTAGCTGATTATTATCGAACTGCGGTGCGGTGCAACCTTCCAGATAACTTACATAGCTATTATCTTCCGCTATAATTAATGTTCGTTCAAACTGACCTGAATTCTCATTATTGATACGGAAATATGTGGAAAGTTCCATCGGACTGACCGTATCTTTGGGTACATAGCAAAACGATCCGTCGGAAAAAACGGCAGAATTGAGCGATGCGAAGAAATTATCATTATATGGAACCGCCATTCCCAGATATTCCTCAACTAATTCCGGATATTTCTGAATAGCTTCAGATATGGAGCAAAAAATAACACCGGCTTCAGCAAGTTTTTCTTTAAATGTTGTTGTAATAGAAACACTGTCGAAAACAGCATCGACGGCTACACCAGATAGCATTTTTTGTTCACTTAAAGGAATGCCCAGCTTTTCGTAAGTTTCCAGCAATTTGGGATCTACTTCATCGAGACTATCCTTTTTCTCTTTGGTTTTCGGACGAGAAAAATAAATAATATCCTGATAGTCGATCGGTGGATAATGTAGTTTTGCCCAATGATGAGGCTCCTCCATTTTTTGCCAATGACGAAACGCCTTTAAACGAAATTCCCGCATAAAATCAGGTTCATTTTTGACGTCTGAGATGGCATTAATAATATCCTCATTCAATCCTTTAGGAAATTCATCGTACTCAATATCCGTAACAAAGCCATATTTGTACGGTTGTTTGACTACATTATCAATGGTTTGAGTATCGCTCATGGTTATTCCTGTACCCTTGTATTTTTTCTATTCTTAAAACAAATTGAATTTCTAATGTCAGCTTGCACGCTTGGTTTCGTAACACCTTTTATGTTTACAACGTTCAGGAAGCTGGTTATTATAATTAACTCTTTTATAAAGTTGAGATTTTGATAATATTTTTATTGTTCTTTCTCCTCTTTGTGCAAATATAATAATTAAATATCATCTTCAACACTCAGATCAAGAGATAAGATAACATTATTTTTAATGAATCTAAATAACAAAATAAAATTTATTTAACCATTTAGTTATGTTGTCATAAAAAGGAATCAGATATCTCATAAATAAATGTTAACCTTTTGTATTATATGGGCATGTATTCGTTGAATTGAAATAATAAAAAGAGGGATTTTTCATAACTTCTCGCTTATTTAAATTCAACGACGGCCTTGTAAAACCAGAGCTTTTGTTCAAGATCAAAGCTTGAGTGACTTCGAAACCATAGCATCTTTACTATATTCGAGGATTTCGATGTCACGAAAATACAGATATTGGGTAAAAGAACGGTATTGCATAGCCTTCTGAACATGTATTTAGAAAATAATATTCAATAAACAATTATAATGATAAAGAGACTTCTACCTTTAGTTGCTGTTGGAATGATATCATTTATTCTAAGTGGCTACCCCAAATTTGATCATCAGGAGAAACCGGCTCCTACACATCAACCCAAAACGATTGTTCAGCATCCGGCATGGACACGGAATCAAACGGTTTATGAGATCAATGTCCGGCAATTTACCCCACAGGGAACGTTTAATGCTATTATTCCCCACCTTCATGAACTCAAAAGAATGGGTATAAAAACTATTTGGCTGATGCCCATCACGCCCATCGGGAAAAAGAACAGAAAAGGAAAACTGGGAAGTTATTATTCTGTTCAGAATTACTTAAAAGTCAACCCCAATTACGGTACACTGTCCGATTTTAAACATTTGGTTCGTTCCATTCATCAATTAGGTATGCATGTTATTATCGATTGGGTGGCCGATCATACCTCCTGGGATAATGTATTGACAAAATCTCACCCGGAATGGTATAAACATGATAAACAGGGTCATTTTGTCCCACCAGTCAAAGATTGGACCGATGTAATCGCTCTTAATTACAGCAAACCGGGCCTGCGAAAATACATGATCAACGCCATGAAATACTGGGTTAAAGAAACCAATGTTGATGGTTTTCGTTGTGATGTAGCCAGCATGGTTCCTATCAATTTCTGGGAAGAAGCAAGAAGACAACTCGATCAAATAAAACCGGTATTTATGCTGGCTGAAGCGGAATCTCCAAAAATGCATAAAGCTTTTGATATGACCTACAGCTGGGATACCTACCATCTTTTTAATGATATCGCCAAAGGGAAAAGATCGGCACTTGCTATCGATTCGGTTTTGGACAAAGAACGTTCCACCTATCCTGCCGATGCCTATCGTATGCGATTTATAACCAATCATGATGAAAATTCCTGGAATGGGACCGTTTTTGAGCGTTTAGGTAAGGGCGCCAAAGCATTTGCTGTACTCACTTTTACCATTAAAGGAACCCCGCTTATTTACGACGGACAAGAAGTGGGGATGCATAAACGTCTTAAATTTTTTCAGAAGGATCCCATTAATTGGAATGATCCTCATCACTTCAGGGAATTTTATTCTCGTCTGGTCCATTTAAAATTAACGAACAAGGCATTACTAAGCGGTTCTGATGGTGGAAAGATGAAGCCGGTATCGGATAATAAAAAACATTCGGTATATGCTTTTACAAGATCAAAAGATGGAAACAAAGTTATTGTGATTACCAATCTTTCCAATAAAGCACAATCCGTTGAATTACGATCGAATAGTATGAAAGGAACCTATCATGATTTATTCAGCGGTAAAGTTGTGACCTTGTCAAATCATGTTACATTGAATCTTAAACCCTGGGAATATAAAGTTTACACAAAATAAATTATGTCAGAAGAGATTCAGTTATTACCAACAATTGAAATCGGTCCGGATTCGGTAAAAGTTACCCGTTTAGCCCTTGGGATGATGGGACTTGCCGGTACGTGGGACCCCAATGAAGTCGGTAAGGAAAATATTGATCGGGCTGTAAATGCTTTCGGCACAGCTATTGAAACCGGAATTAACTTTTTTGATCATGCCGACGTCTATGGTAATGGAGCTTGCGAAGATATTTTTGAGAGATGCCTGGAGGAAGTAAAACCCGACCGGGAAAAAATCTTTATAGCTTCCAAATGCGGAATACAGTTTGCAGATGAAGAAGGTCCCTATCGTTACGATCTTTCTTTTCAGCATATCATGCAAAGTGTACAAAAATCACTGGAAAGAATGGATATTTCATATTTCGATTTATATCAAATTCATCGACGAGATCCATTAACACATCCTGCAGCCACAGCCGAAGCTTTAAATCAGTTAGTAGAACAGGGATTGGTACGGTATATTGGGGTAAGTAATTATCGGCCTTCACAAATCAAAGCACTTCAAAAATATTTACGTTATCCGATTATAACGGTGCAACCCGAATTTAGCCTCTTGCATCTTGAACCCATGGATGACGGTTTGCTCGACTATTGTGAAGAGACCAATACAACCCTTTTGGCCTATAGTCCAATTGCCAAGGGAGTGCTTTCCGGAGAGAATACTACCAACGATTTGCAATTCCAACTATATAAACATCTGCGTCCTGTAATTAATGAGATCGCAGATCAAAAAGACGCTTCTCTTGTACAAATCGCACTTGCATGGCTCATGCATAATCCTGCCGGTGTCATTCCCATATATGGAAGCAATAATCCCGAACATATCAAAGATGCCGCAAAAGCATGTTCGTTAAGTCTTGACCGCTCAGAATGGTATCGGCTATGGACGGCGGCTCGTGGAGAGCCACTGCCTTAATAGATAATTATTTATCATTTTCGTTATTAATATAAATAATACGTATTAACCCAACTTGGCTATGGCTTTATCTAAGCTGTTATTAAAATGGGAACAAAATATTAACTAAAAATTTATGGTTTGTAAACTATCTTATCCCGGATTATTCACCAAGAAATTTTGTTGTGTCCCGAAAGGAACTGTGTTAAAAATGTGCATGAACGAACAAGGGGTACATTGATTAAGCATTTTTAAATTCAACGCAGAGCACGACAACATTTCGCAGCTCTTTTTAGACTCCTCAAATTTGAGGAAACCTTTACTTTTTACAAGATATAGTTTTTTCAATATGATATGTATGAGTCTTGTAACTTACGTGAATAATTCGGGTGAATACTGAATCAAATTTAGGATGACGTCGTTTAGGTAGCGATGAAAAAAACTTAAAAACGATGTCCATGCTATAGTTATAGATCATTTTCTACTTCAAGACGTCATGCCCGACCTGATCGGGCATCCACCGATACGTTGTTAAAGCTTAAAAGCAATAGGTTAAAAGCAACAAACCATTCCCAAATGACGTCTTCCTGGCCCCAATTGACGCCATTCCACGTCCCTATTGACGTCATTCCGGGCTCCGACCCGGAATCTCCCGGTTACAGGCTTTAAGCGTTGTTTCCAGTTTAATTGGAAAGAATGTTTTGGAATTAACAACCACGGTTTGTAAATGATGTCAACACGTTGGCTGGATTCC
>DATFMK010000877.1:0-5472 GCA_035267005.1 Balneolales bacterium | reverse complement strand
ATGTGGGAGGCCAGATAGGGGTCCTCGCCAAAGGCCTCATCGGTACGCCCCCAGCGTGGATCCCGGTCGATGTTGATCGTCGGAGCCCAGTAGGTCAGATTTCCATAATCCGAACGGGATTCCCCCAGGTTATTCTGGGCTTTGCCAAACAGCGACTTGTCCAGAAAACCGCGGGCTTCATCGGAAATTGCCGTGGTCTCTTTATAGATGAGCCCGGGATCCCAGCTCATCGTGGAGGCGAAATTGGTCGGAAAACTCGTCGCTACAGGCGATCCGTAGGCGTGTTCCCGCTTCTTTTTTCCGTTGTGAATATTGCCAAACAAAGCATTAATGCCATGCTGTCCCTCGCTCCAGTAGATGTACTGATGAACGCCCAGGCGTGGAATCGCCGGAGCGTTATTAGTGTGAAGTTGTTTGACTTCCTCAGCCAGAGTCATTTTAGAGACTAAGTCAGCGGCCCGTTCTCTAAAAGTGTAATGAGTATTTAGATAAATCGGTTTGTCGTTTTTATGTTTTTTTGTCTTGGATATCGCAGGCCAGGGAGTCTGATTCTTACTTTGAGCAAACGTAGCTGGATTGAGCACAACTATTATGAGTAGGCACATAAGAAGAGATGAGAATACTCGTTGGAAGGGCTTCGAAAAATTATTCCTCTTTTTCATGGAAAATGATTTTAAATGACGATTAATTTAAATAAGCATTATTAAGTGTAAGAAATCTCTTTGCCCACTCAAACTCTACAAACATTCATGTTTTTTACAAAGAGTTACACTCTTGGCCTTGATGCCAATATTTTCAGAACCTCAAAAGATCTTTTTAACTTGTACAGAATTTGTATTATTGTTAACTACCCAATTTCTTCAGTACATTCATTATGAATTAGTAGAATACAGCAGGCATGTGTATTGCAAGTGGGATGTGGAGCCATATAATTAATACACATTTATACCTGCTGTTTCTACCTATTCTTTCATCTGATCATATTTCAGACATAATCATTGATGATATTTTCATACAGTTCCTGCTGACCGCTTATTTGTTCCGGTTCTCCATTTTTCAGAGCATAAGCTTTCAAATCTTCAAGAGATAATTCTCCTTTTTCAAAGCTTTTACCTTCATCAGAGTCGAATGAAGCATAACGATCAGTAACCATTTTTTTGTAAGGTGAATCGCTTAATAGACGATCAGCGGCCATTAAAGCACGGGCGAACACGTCCATTCCACCAATATGTGCATATACCAAATCGTTCAAATCGGTTGAATTACGACGGGTTTTCGCATCAAAATTGATACCACCACCTTGGAATCCACCAGCTTGCAGAATAACCAGCATAGCTTGTGTTACTTCATATACATTGGTTGGAAATTGATCAGTATCCCAGCCATTTTGATAATCCCCCCGATTAGCATCGATACTTCCCAATAAACCTGCGTCGGCTGCTACTTGCAACTCATGTTGGAATGTATGCTGTGCTAAGATGGCATGATTTACTTCCACATTTAATTTAAAATCTTTGTCAAGACCATATTCTCGCAAAAAACCGACCACTGTTGATGCGTCATAATCATATTGATGCTTGGTCGGTTCACATGGTTTAGGTTCCACAAAAAAGGTACCTTTAAATCCTTGTTTACGGGCATAATCGCGTGCCATGGAAAGAAATTGTGCTAAATGATCCCGTTCTCGTTTCATCTTTGTATTTAAAAGGGACATGTATCCTTCACGTCCGCCCCAGAATACATAATTTTCACCACCTAACGCGATCGTTGTATCCAAAGCATGTTTAACTTGTGATGCCGCATGAGCTACAACATGAAAATCGGGATTGGTAGCAGCACCATTCATATACCGTGGATTCGTAAATAAATTAGCTGTTCCCCATAATACTTTAACACCCGTTTCCTTTTGTTTCTGCTGAGCATATTCTGCTATGGTTTGTAATCTTTTTTCAGATTCTGCCAGCGTCGGGGCTTCATCTACCAAATCATAATCATGAAAACAAAAATAGTCCAAGCCTATTTTTGTAATGAATTCGAAAGCGGCATCCATTTTATCTTTAGCACGCTGAACAGGATCGGATGCTTCCAGCCATGGAAATGCTTTAGTTCCTACACCAAATGGATCATTCCCGAGATTGCCAAAAGAGTGCCAATAAGCACAAGCAAATTTCAGATGATCTTTCATTTTTTTACCGGCGACTTCCTTTTCAGGCTGATAATGTTTAAAAGCCAGTGGATTTTTGGATTCCGGCCCCTCATAAGGGATTGATGGTACTCCAATGAAATATTCTTTTTCACCTATTAATGGTTCCATAATTCAGTATTCTTTAGATAGTTCTTGTTAGCATTATCTTAAAAGTCGTTGAAAATGATTGTCCGGGCTCGATCTTCATCAATCCGTCTCCATTATTGAAGGCATTGATATTTGAAGTCACCGGTTCAATCGCGATCGATTTTCGTTTAGGGGGGGTAAACATTTGTATGTACTTCATCGACCGGTCAAATTCCATCATGATTTGTGCATGGCCCTGATCCGATGATAAAGTCACTTTATAGTTTTCAAAACTTTCGAGTTTAAAGTTGTCATCCAGTTGGTCCGATAAAACGGCTCTCCCCTTCAAAAAACGATCATCTTTGATCAGTTCTCCTGTGGGAATTAAATTTTGGTTGACGGCTACTCTTTGTTGTGCTGGAATAGTAACCTTTACATTCTGAATATTTTGATTAAACGTAAAATAGGGGTGCCAGCCAAAAGACAAGGGAGCATTCTTTTCACCCGTATTTTTCATATTAACCTCTATTTCAAGAATATTCGATACTATTAATTTATATGTTATACTCAAATCGAATGGAAATGGATAATACGAATATTCACCGTCATACTGATATTTCAGTTTAATAAAGGGAATCATTCCAACAGAACCAATTTCTTCGACCTCAAAAGCCTGATTAAATAAAAAGCCGTGCAACGCATTTCCTCTTTCAGGCTCATTTATTGGAAATTGATATTTATTTCCTTCAAATTTATATGCACCTGCTTCTAAACGATTAATAAAGGGGAAAAGCCATACGTTATGATAATAAGTATCATCTAACAAATCTTTATCATCCTGATAACCATCGATGACATTTTGCTGTACTGATTTATCAGATAACCACAATCCATTTAACCGACCACCATACCCGGGTATGAGCTCTATAGCATTATTATCATTTTTGTTAACAAGTTTGATGGCCTCATACTCTGCGATTTTCCGGGTTTCCAGTTGTTCTGTTTCCATATATATTCAGTTCTTTAATGGAAGTGATTGTTTCCATTCATCATATAATTCTGCATAACGATCCATTTTTTCATTATCCGGATCAATATGATCTATTTTCTGTAACGATTCGAATGTTTCGTCAAAATTATTATAAAATCCATAACCTAAAGCCGCTCCTCTTGCTGCTCCGGCCGCACCATCGGTATCAAACAATTCCACAGGTGTTTTTGTAATATTGGCGAACATATCACGAAATGTTTCACTCAGAAATAGATTGGCATGACCAGCTTTTATCGATTTCACATCAAAATCATGATCCTGCATAATATCGAATCCTATCATTAAAGCGTAGATAATACCTTCCATTCCGGCTCGAACCAAATGTTCCGCCTTGTGAATATTAAAATCAATTCCTACGAGATGGGCATTCACTACTTTATTTCCGAGTACGCGCTCAGCTCCATTACCAAACGGATAGAATTTTAATCCGGATGCTCCGGGATCGGCCTTTTTTACCAAAGTATTCATTTTGTCGTAGGAAACATGCTCCCCACCGGTATTCAATATTTTCTTTAACCAACTGTATAAAATTCCGGTACCGTTAACACAAATCAAAACGCCATTCCTCAACTCATCATCATTATTACTGACATGAAGAAATGTATTGATACGTGATTTTTGATCATACATATTTTTATCCGTAACAGCATAAATTACACCGGAAGTACCCGCTGTTGCCGCCACTTCTCCAGGCCGCACGACATCCAAAGAAAATGCGTTATTTGGCTGATCACCAGCTCGATAAGTAATTTTCACATCATCACTCAGACCAAGTTCATCCGCCGTTTCAGCAGATATAGATCCTTGCTGACCTATCGAAGGTACTATGTCAGGAATGTGACTCGAATCAAAACCATAATAATCCATTAATTTTGAACTAATTTCCTGACGTTCAAAATCCCAGAAAATCCCTTCAGAAAGCCCTGATTTCGTTGTCGTCGGATGTCCGGTAAAACGAAAAGCAAAATAGTCACCCGGTAAAAACCAATAAGCGATCTTTTCATATTTTTCAGGCTCATTATCTTTCATCCAGGCCAATTTTGCCGCCGTGAAGTTTCCAGGGGAATTAAGCAAATGTTCCAAAGCATAATCTTTCCCCAGATCGTTAAAAGCTTGATTACCGTAAGGAACAGCTCGGCTGTCGCACCAAATGATAGACGGTCGAATACTTTGCCCATCTTTATCAACGGTTACCAATCCGTGCATTTGATAGGAAATACCGATGGCTTTAATAGTTTTACTATCGACTCCCGTCTTTTTCAAAACACGCTTATAAGCCTTCTTAAAATTTTCCCACCACATTTCCGGTTTTTGCTCAGCCCATCCTTGTTGAGGGGACTCGATAACTTGTTCATCATCCGGGTAGTGACCACTCCCGATCACTTTTCCCTTCTCAGCATCAAATAAAGACACTTTTATAGACGAACTTCCAAGATCAATACCTAAAAATATCATATCAAAATTCTGTAATAATTAAATAAATAATATCTTCTAATTAACCATTAACTTGCACCAACTTCCGCTGCAGATTCCGGTAACCATAAAGTTTCCATTTCTTCGAGTGATCGTTCTTTCGTTTCCGGCACCATCTTCCACATAAACAATGCAGATAACAATCCCATAATTCCGTATATCCAATAAGTAAATCCATGATTAAACACATGATTAAGTGCTGTTGAATTATTCATAATAGGAAACGTCCAGGAGACGATTAAATTTGCTACCCATTGAGCAGCAACTGCAATCGACATGGCCCCGCGAATGGAATTCGGAAAAATTTCTGACAACATAACCCATGTCACGGGTCCCCAGGATACTGCAAATGAAGCGGTGTAAAGCAACATAAACAGCAATGCTAACATACCGACATCTTTCGCAAAAAACATAAAACCCAGCATTCCCATTGCAATGGCCATTCCAATCGATCCTATGATCATCAATGGCTTACGTCCGATTTTGTCAACGGTAAAAATAGCGATTATTGTAAATGATAAATTCACGGCTCCAACAATGATAGTCTGCAATAATGAAGTATCCATTCCGGAGCCCATATTCCTAAAGATCTCAGGGGCATAATACAATACTACATTTATACCAACAAACTGTTGAAAGACGGAAAGCAGAATTCCCACCATAATGACTAAACCAC
>DATFMK010000876.1:0-9530 GCA_035267005.1 Balneolales bacterium | reverse complement strand
AAATATTATGGCAGCCGGAGTTATGCTGGCCTTGCCGTTTATTCTTACCGGTCGCCTGTCTATGTCAATTGGTATTCATATGGCGTGGAACTTCTTCCAGGGTGGAGTATTTGGTTTCGCAGTAAGTGGTTTACCTTTTCGGTATTCAATATTGCAGATTACACATAATGGACCCCTATTATGGACGGGCAGATTTTTTGGTCCGGAAGCTGGATTTGCAGGTGTGTTGGGTATTCTATTACTTATAGTTGTACAATTACTATATATTAAACGATTAAGAGGTAAATCGAACAGTGATAATGAACCTGTTGTAGCAATAAATAGTATATTCGTTGCTGACAACAAGCGGGAATATGATCCGTTATAAACATATATAAGCCATAATTTCCCATTTCCTACAATCGCTGTGTAATAATTTGTATATTGTGGCTTCCGATAAAACAAGGTATTACGCCCTTGCATCAAAAAGCGTTTGAGCAAAAATCAATTCATTTTCAACAACAGAGAAAGAATATTGTCGTTCGAAGAGTTTAAATTAAGCACGGAAATATTAAACGGGCTAAAAGATATAAATTTTACTGAAGCGACTCCTGTACAAAAGGAGTGTATACCTTTAATCCTTGAGGGGAAAGATATTATTGCCTCTGCGCAAACGGGAACCGGGAAAACCGGTGCTTTCGTAATTCCCATTTTATCCAAATTGGGTAAAAATCCGGGTAAAGGTATAAAAGCGTTAATATTAACTCCTACCCGTGAGCTGGCTCATCAGGTTGATGAGCAAATTATGGCGTTGGGTTATTACACTGGAGTGACTTCCGTAACGGTTTATGGCGGCGGACAGCCGACCGACTGGAACCGGCAGGAAAAAGCGCTCTATGAGGAAGGAGTAAATATCATCGTTGCAACACCGGGTCGGTTAATTGATCATCTCACCATTAAAGAGATCGATTTTAGCGGACTCGATTATTTTATCCTCGATGAAGCTGACCGCATGCTGGATATGGGATTTCTGCCTGATGTCCGTACGATAGAGTCACGTCTTCCCCAAAAACGTCAAAATCTATTATTTTCCGCAACCATACCGGTTGATATTGAGAAATTTGCCCGTTCGATTACGAATAAACCGGAACGTGTAAATATTGCCACATTCAAAGTAGCGAGCGGAATCGATCAGGTGGCCTACAAAGTCTATTGGAAACAGAAGGAGCAATTGCTTCTTTACCTATTAGATAAGAAGGAATATACGTCCTCTATTATCTTTGTTGCGACTAAAAAAGGTACGGATCGGCTTGCGAACACATTGTCCAAAAAAGGTTTGAAGGTGGGCTGTATGCATGGTGACCGTTCTCAGAAAGAGCGGGAAGAAGCCCTCAGAGATTTTAAATCCGGCAAATCTGATATTCTTGTGGCTACGGATGTATTATCGCGTGGTATCGATATTGATAACATCTCACATATCATCAATTATGATATGCCAAAAAATGTCGATGATTACATCCATCGCATTGGAAGAACAGCACGTGCTGAAGCGGAAGGGAATGCCGTAACTTTCGTTTCTAAACGGGATAATAAGACCTTAAAAGATATTCAGGATGTGGTTGGAGAAGATCTGCAAGTAAAGTCTATTCCCGATGAGCTTAAAAATCATCATAATAACGGGAAGCCAAAATCTGTAAAAGGGCATAAGAAGAATCATAAGAACAAATCATCTTCCTCCAACAAAAAACATCAGAAGGATCGGCAAAAGAAGCCGTCTCAAAACGATACGCAGAATAATAATAACCCAAATAAAGGCGGTAAAAATAAGAGACGTCGTCGTTCGAAAAATGACCGGAATAATAAAAAGAATTATAAAGGATCGAATAAGAAACGGACGAACAAATCACATAATAAAGCTTCTAATGAAGCTCCTAATGAAAAGCAGAATAGTTCGACTTCCGGAAAGAACACGAATGTATCGTCAAGTTCTAATAAATCATCCAGGAATAAAAAATATTCCAACCGGAGAAAAAGTGATAGTTCTGAAGAGGGAAATAAACGTAAATCGAATCGCCGGTATAAAGGCAAAAAGAATAAATTCCAAAAAGAAAGTCAGAAATCATTTCGTGAGCGTCAGCGTCAGTCGTTAAGAGATGCTCATGCGACTAAAAAAGCATTGATGTCAAATAAGGTCATACCTAATCCGAAATCCAAGAAGGAGAAAAAAGGAGTATTCGGAATGATCAAAAAACTTTTTGGAAAGGATGATTGACGGATAGACGAACATCGCTAATGATCTGTACGCAATACTGATTTTCCCATGATTTCGAGATAAGGTAATGATAATCAAATAAAAAGCCCCTTTGAAAGATAAAAGGGGCTTTTTAGGTCTAGGTCAATAAAATATGATTAGTTCGATCGATCAGGCGCTAATCTTTTCGCCTTCCGTAAAAACGATATCCTGAATAGCTTCAAAAGCACGAACCGTTTTTTCGATATGCTCCTCCGTATGTCTTGCTGTTGGAATGAGACGCAGAAGAACAAGACCTTTAGGAACGACAGGGTAAGCGACGCCACTGACAAAAACGCCATGTTTTTCCCGAAGTTCATACATAATCTTAGTGGCAAGATTTGTGCTGCCTTTGGTAAGAACAGGGGTTATCGGACTTTCAGAAGGTAATACGTTGTATCCTAATTCATTCAAACCTTTACGCAGCGATAAGGCATTATGCCATAAACGTTGACGCCATTCCGGATGCCGACGGATCAATTTCAAACGTTCCCGTGCAGAAACGACGATGGGCATGGGGAGTGATTTTGCGAAAATCTGACTTCTTACATTAGCTTTGAGATATTCGACGACTTCAGGCCTGGTGGCGACAAAAGCTCCAATAGCAGCGATTGCTTTTGCAAATGTGCCAAAATAGAGATCAATACCTTCATGACATCCCAATTCGGTGCCCGTTCCGGATCCATCTTTTCCAAGTGTACCGAAGCCATGGG
The DNA here is from genome assembly GCA_035267005.1 of Balneolales bacterium. Classification (GTDB taxonomy): domain Bacteria; phylum Bacteroidota; class Rhodothermia; order Balneolales; family DATFMH01; genus DATFMH01. Next base: position 6,548 of record DATFMK010000876.1, on the reverse strand, counting down.
CATCATCGACTAAAAGTCGGAAAGGATATTTTTCTTTAAGCGCTATAATCTCTTTCAATTTTCCCAGATCACCGGTCATGCCAAAAACGCCTTCTGTCACAACGAGAATACCAGACTCAGGTCGGGCGGCTCTTGCTACACGTTGAAGTTGTTTTTCAAGGCTTTCGATATCATTATGTTTGTAAACATATTTATTGCAGACGGCCAGTTGTTTTCCATCTACAATACAGGCATGACTGAGTTCATCATATATCAAGTAGTCATCACGTCTGACCAGAGAATGTATCATACTGGCAATTCCCTGATAACCGTAATTGAAAAGAAACGCGGCCGGTTTATGAACAAACTCAGCGAGTTCTTGTTCCAATGCCTCGTGTTGATCGGAGTTACCCGTCATTAGCCGGGCACCCATGGGAGTACTAAACCCATACTTTGCAGCAGCTTCAGCATCTACTTTTCGAATTTCTTCATTATTGGCTACTCCCAAATAATCGTTTACACTCCAAACAATTACCTTTTTCCCGTTAAACGTCATTTCGGGTCCGATAGGACCTTCGAGTTTTGGGAAGGTATAATAGCCGTATCCGTCTGATGTGAATGGTCCTAAAGGACTTTTACTGCAATCTAACTTATCAAATAAATCCATAAAGTTTTGTTTGTATAAAAAACCCGTTTCCTTAAAAGGCTGTAAAATTTTTAAAGACACAATCGTCAAAAATTCCTTAAAAACTAACTAAAAATGGAACAAACTCAAAATTAGGTGGGTTTTTTAGATCCTATATAAAATAACATAATTCTACCCTGCTGACTTAAATGAAGTTAATAAGTAATGAGAAAATTAACCACCACAATACAGCAATAAGTAAACTTATTATCGCAAATGGAGAAATCCATTGCAAGTGTTTTCTGAAACTAATGTGAATATTCATGGTGGCAGTCTGCTGAATGACAATAAGATTAGCTATAGAGCCGATAACGATCAGGTTACCTGCGTATGTACTGGTTAATGATAAAAGATAGGCTAAATGGTTGGCATGGGAAGAGATATAAGACATCAACAAGATGACTGCCGGGACATTAATGACCAGATTACTTAATAAAACACTGACGATACTCAGTGGAACCGGTTGATGCAAAGAAATTCCGGCCTGGGTTAATGTGATACCACCCGAAGTCTTGAATCCCTGAATCAGGATAAATAGTGAAATGAACAAAATAATTAACGGCCAATCTACAAGATATAGCAAACGGCTGGTTGTGAATTTTCTGCTCATAAGAAGAATCGAAGCGATTCCCAAAGCAATGAATTCTCACGGAATAGAGGTGAAAAATAATATAATCATAATAATAGTCAGGCATAAAGCTTTCTCAATTTGAAAACGATCATACTGAGTGTCGTTTTCTGAATAAAACTTGAAGAGGAGGTCTCTTGTCCGGCAATTAAATGAGTTGTATCCCCTTTTTAATTTTCCCGTTACTCCAAAAATACAACAGAATCAGACATAAAATACTTGGCGGCGCACACCAGAGTATGAAACGGTCAAAACTCAGGTGGGCCGTTTGTTCGATAAACATATTTTGTGGATTGCCGATAATTGTGATAGCTGAACCAATATTACAAGCAGCAACCAACGTCAGAAGAAAGGGAACCGGATTCCATTTTCTTTTTTGAGCGATGCGTATTACGATAGGTGCGAATGCAAATGCGATTACATCATTAGTAAGAATAGCGGACAAAATCGCACTAAAGAGAATGATATAGATCAAAAATCGATTTGGAGATAAATCGATGTTGGCAGCTTTTTGTGATAGAATATGATAAAATCCTCCCAAATCGAACTGAGCGGAGAGCATCATCAAACCAAAAAGTAAAATAAGTGTGGAATAATCAATGGAGGAGACGGCCTGGGAAACAGAAAGGGTATGCAAAAGGATCATTACCAAAGCACCAAAATAAGGCAATACCGGTACGATCAATAGCGAAGCCAGGTACGCGTCCCAAAACGATTCCTATATATGAAATGAGGAAGATGGCTAAACCCGGGAAATTTACCTAAGCTCCGGTAATAATTAGTTCTGACTTTTCATGCTTGACGCAAATCTTAAAATTTGGGATGATGACAAAATGAGGAAGAAGATTACCTATTGCATAAGTTATGTGAAATTAACGATCAAAAATATAACAGAGATGTGAAGATTGGAATAAGTTTGAAAACCCAAGGTCAACCTGATTTTAGCAAATTTTAACATGATATTCGTGATACCCATTCCAAACGTATTATCTTAACAGAAATGAATCATGCCGTTTTTATAATACATCCTGTTTTGCAGGATTTGAGTTCCGGATCCTCAAAAGAACTTCAATTCTGGGGTATGCCAGCTGTCAAAGATCTGATTGAATCGATCGGAATTCCCCATGTAGAAGTTGGCAATGTGAAGATAAATAACCAATCTGTTCTCTTTGAGGAAGGCGTAAAAAATGGGGATGAAGTTATGATTAACCCGGCCAATTGGCGTTCAAGAGGTGGAAGTGCCTACCCATTACAACCGGAATCACCCGAAGTGGATCGTTTCATTCTGGATGTTCATCTGGGTAAATTAGCCCGGACAATGAGGCTGTTCGGTTTGGATACTCTGTTTAAACCGGATTTTCAGGATCAGGAGATTATTGACAGGGGGGGTAAAGATCGTCGTTTTATATTAACGCGTGATAAAGATCTGTTAAAACAATCAAAAATCGATTTTGGTCATTGGATGAGAAATACAAATCCTCAAAAACAGATGGATGAGATTTTACTCTTCTTCGATATTTATGAGCAGATTAAACCTTTTTCACGTTGTTTGAATTGTAATGGAAACCTCAAACCGGTAGAAAAAGCGAAAATTATAGACGCCTTACCTCCGCGTGTTCAGAAATATTATGATGATTTTCAACAATGCGAGAGCTGTAAAAACATTTATTGGAAAGGTTCACATTATGAACGAATGGTCAGGTACTTGTGGAAAGAGTATGGGATTGAATGTGTTTGATAAGCTATCAGCTTTTTATCCCGAATTATTCACGTAACCCATAAGAAGTAATATATATCATATTGTTAATTAAAGTACTTATAAAAAACAAACCGATCCTCGATTTTGAGGACACTAAAAAGAGCTGCGAAATTTGGCCGTGCTCTTTGTTGAAATTAAAAATGCTTGATCAACGTACCAATGTACGTTTCATGCACATTTTTAATCCCGAAAGCTTTCGGGACACGACAAAATTTCTTGGTGAATAATCGGGGTTAGCACTCAGCCACCAGCTTTCGTTGATCTGTACCCGCATTTTTCAGGGAATGATCGTATTTTCAAATCTGTTAAAACGGACATAATCAGAAAAAGGTAAATTTAATAATTCAGATTTATGGAAAAGAGAAAATTGGGGAATACGGATTTGTCGATTGCTCCTTTAGTGTTTGGCGGGAATGTTTTTGGATGGACTATCGATAAAAAACAATCATTTAAATTATTAGACCAATTTGTGGATGGCGGATTTAATACCATAGATACAGCCGATGTTTATTCTCGCTGGGTAGAAGGAAATCAGGGTGGAGAATCTGAAACGATTATTGGAGAGTGGATGAAAGCTCGCGGCAACCGGGATGATATCACCCTGATCACAAAAGTGGGATCAGATGTTGGTCAGGGACATAAAGATTTAACGGAAGGGCATATCCTTAAAGCGGTGGATAAATCATTGCAAAGATTACAAACCGATCATGTCGATCTCTATCTGACTCATTGGGATGATGACAAAACCCCGGTTGAGGAAACACTGGGAGCCTATCAAAAATTGATCGAAGCTGGCAAAGTACGCTGGATAGGCGCTTCTAATCTTTCATACGATCGACTTAAAGCCTCTTTGGATGCCAGCAAAAATGAAGGATTGCCGCGATATGAAGTCTTCCAACCCGAATATAATTTGTATGCCCGTCAGGGTTTTGAAGAGGGTGTCGGACCCTTGTGCAAAGAGCATGGATTAGGAGTTATCAGCTATTATTCGCTGGCCCGTGGTTTTTTAACAGGAAAATATCGTAGTAAAAAAGACTTCGGCAAAAGTGTTCGGGGAAGTCAGGCTGTAAAATATCTTGACGAACGAGGACAACGTATTTTAGAGGCATTAGATGAATTATCAGAGAAACATAACGTCAGTTTGGCTGCCATTGCACTTGCCTGGCTTATCGCGCAGCCACTTGTAACAGCGCCCATCGCGAGTGCAACGAAAGCCGATCATGTTAGAGCCTTTTCTGAAGCCGTGAATGTAAATCTCAGCAAAGACGATCTTGAACGGTTAAATCAGGCCTCAACGTATTGAATGTTTTAGGGTGCCATAGCATATCCCTACGTATTTCTTCACAAATTTATGAATATAAAAACCGGTATTTCCGTGCCGATTTGGCCGCGTACCATCCAACAAAAGATCCCCAAATCAGGCAATTAAAAATAATGGGGAAAAGGATGGGTTTGAGGGCAAAACCATGGAAAATAGGAAAACCCATGTATGGTGAAATAACCAGCCACACCCAAAGAGAAGGGGCAAAACCGAAAATAATTCCTTTAAGGATATTCGGTTTTAGGAGTAGTGTAAAAATAGCGCCCCAAATACCACCACTGACCGCAAAAAGGAAAGCGGAAATAATGATGTCTACAGCCAGAATATGAACGCCGAATGTTTTATGATAGATGCCAATAAAACCGGGATTTCCTGCCCAGCCCAGCCATTTGAAAATGAATTGGACAAGAATGAGGATGAGTGCGCCTATGAATCCAGCCGAAAAACCAATCTTGATTTTGTCTTTCATAGTAAAAAAAGGGTTAGTTAATTGTCTGTAACTTCTAATCAGCCTATTACTTAAATAAAATTCATTTCACTGATAAAGCAACTATAGATTCACTTTATTTGGGAATTAGCGTTAGCTGACAAAAAACTGTATTTTGTAACTCTTTTAAAATTTTCAGAATCGGACTAAAACAAAGGGAAAAATTGTGTTTTGAATTAATGCCGATTCGTCTAACAAAATGTATGATTTATGAATGTATACGCTGTAATTATTCTTGTAACGCTGCTATTTGATTTTGCATTAAATCTGATAGCTGATTTATTTAACGTTAAGGCTATGAAAAAGGAGCTGCCTTCAGAATTCGAAGGTGTTTACGATGACGAAGCCTATCGTAAATCACAGGAATATACCCGGGTGACGACACGTTTCGGCATCTTAACATCAACGTTTGATTTAGCACTTGTACTGGCATTCTGGTTTTTAGGCGGATTCAATTATTTGGATCAAATTGTTCGCCATTGGGGCTTCTCACCATTAGTTACCGGTTTGTTTTACATCGGAGTTTTAATTGCATTAAAAAGCATTATCTCACTTCCCTTTAGTTTGTATTCAACTTTTGTGATTGAGGATCGTTTCGGATTTAATAAAACAACCATCGGAACCTTCTTTTTAGACATGATCAAAGGATTGGTACTTGGGGTGGTTATTGGCGGACCTCTGTTGGCGGCTATTCTTGCATTTTTTCAATATACGGGCGCTCTGGCCTGGCTTTATTGCTGGATTGGAACCACTGTTTTTACATTGATTATTCAGTTTATAGCCCCTCGGTGGATCATGCCTTTGTTCAATAAATTTACCCCGCTTGAAGATGGTGAACTTAAACAATCCATTCTGGATTATGCCAAATCGGTAAATTTTCAGGTTGATGATATTTATGTGATGGACGGTTCCAAACGCTCCACAAAATCGAACGCATTTTTTACTGGCTTTGGGAAGCATAAACGAATCGCTCTTTTCGATACCTTGATTGAGAAACATACCGTTGATGAGTTAGTTGCCGTTTTAGCCCACGAAATCGGTCATTATAAGAAGAAACACATCATTCAGGGAATGGCGATCAGTATTCTACACATGGGGGTGATGTTCTTCCTGTTGTCTATATTTATCAGCAGCCGGGGTTTGTTTAATGCGTTTTACATGAATCACATTTCCATATACGCCGGACTTATTTTCTTTGGGATGTTGTATACGCCTATTGAACTTATTCTGTCCATTTTTATGCAGCTCTTTTCCCGTAAAAATGAATATGAAGCGGACCAGTTTGCGGCTGAAACGATTAAAAACCCTGAAAATATGATTAATGCGTTGAAAAAGTTATCAAGAGATAATTTGTCGAATCTGACTCCGCATTGGTTCTATGTCTTCCTGAATTATTCGCATCCGACAGTTCTGCAAAGAATTAATGTGATCAGATCTGTAAAGAGTAAAACCGCGGCGTGATTAGCTGACCATTGTCTGACTTTAACTTGAATTCGATAGAATGAAATTATGGTATTGGAGTTTCATGACGATCTACAGGTAACGGAAGTAGCACGGATGCTTTTATCAACATCTTTTAATTAACCCGAATTATTCACTTAACCAATCAGAAGTAATACATATCGTATTGCAAATTAATGTGAGGGTCGAAATAAAATCTTCTCAAAACAGCGTCATGAAATGAATATT
>DATFMK010000875.1:0-4358 GCA_035267005.1 Balneolales bacterium | reverse complement strand
AAATGGAGATAATCGGATAATGCAAGAACACTATTTTGAGGATAAAGTGTTCTTGCATGAATTTAGGGATTATTCAGAGGAATGGAGACGGATTTAGCTCATTGTTAACTTCGCCTTGATCACGACTAAATTTCTTGGTGAATAATCCGGATTAACTCGAATTCACGTCATGCTAAGATAAATTTATTTAATATGTAAGATATTCCAGATGGTTTCTCCCCGTACCACAACAACCGCCTAATATTTTAATTCCAAATTGTTTATTCAATCGAATCATTTCTTTCCCCCAATCTTCAATATCATCCAGTTGAATATTTTTCGAGTTATCCAGATCGCAATGGTCGAGCGATGAGGCATTGGCTTGTATTCCAATTAGCCTGTCAAAAAGAGACGATGGCTGTTGATCGGCACAAAGAAAGGTTGGATAAGCACAGTTGATCATATAACCCAGGGGAGCTTTATTGGTTGCTTGATCTAACTGCGCAACGGCCTCGGCAATAGGCGTACCATCTAAAACACAACCTGTCCGGTCGATAACAAAGCTGATAATAAAAGGTACTTTTTGTTTTTTCATAGCCCGTGCGATACCAATCGCTTCTGGTACATACGGCAACGTTTCGCAAATCAGGAAATCGACCCCTGCTTTAGCCAGTTTGGTAAGCTGCCAGTTGTGGAATGCTTCCGCTTCATACGCAGTGAGTCCTTCTTCCGGTTTATAGCAATCATTTTTACAACCTATTAATCCACCTATTTTTATGGGGATATCAGAAGACTGTTTCTCAATTATATTTTTGATAAAACGGACATTGTCGGTATTGACATCCGTTGTTATACCGGCTTTGGAAATTCTTTCCTTGTTTGCCCGCCATGTTGGAGTTAACAAGACAAAAGGGAGGTGAGATTCTATAGCTACATCAAGATAACTTTGATAGAGTTCTTGCAAAATTGTTACTGCTGAATCATCATAAATGTGTAACGCATTTTCCAGTTCAGGATGAAGATTGACGGCAGGATGGCGGCGAAGCTGCTCGACGACAGCCGCTTCCATTAGGATAAGAGGGTGATTTTGTAGAAAGGATTCCATTCAGATAAATAAAAAAAAGAAAAGTTATTGAATATAATATTCTGGTTATGGTATTAATGCTTTATACTATTATCAACTATTTTAGTTTTTAGAATTTCCACATTCCAAGGAAGCTCAAAACTAAATGTAGTTCCTTCTCCCAACGAAGTATTTACATGTATGCTACCGTTATGCTGTTCGATAAATTCCTTACACAGAGTCAAACCAATACCGGAACCGGCTTCTCCTTTTGTCCCTTTACGAACTTTTTTTGTTTTACAAAATAGATTTTTAGCTATTTCCTGATCCATGCCAATTCCGTGATCGATTATCTCAAAATATATTCGCTCATCTTTAGGCTGACATTTTATTTCAATTGACGAATTTGGATTACTGAATTTTATAGCATTAGAAATCAAATTTCTAAAAATACTGAGTGTCATTTGTTCATCTGCAAATACGCGTTCATTTTCATTGAAACAGCGTTTAATACTAATATTTTTTTCTTGTAATTGCTCCTTGAATAAATCCAAAACCAAATTAATAACTTTTTTGACCTTTAATTCTGACGGATAACAAGTGAGTACGCCATTTTGAGATTTTGACCAGTCAATCATGTTATTTAGCAAACCATTCAATCGAATAGCAGAAATATTGATGTTTCTGGCAAAGTATTGTTTTTGCTTTTCAGATATCTTATCTATATCATCCGATAAAATCTGACTCAACCCCATGATTGCCTGCAGAGGAGATCGGATATCATGGGATAACATGGAAATAAATTTATCCCGTGATTCAATTGTTGCTTCCAGTTTCCGGTCATATTCTTTCGATTTTTGCTCAGCCTCTTTAAGTGAGGTAATGTCTCGTGAAAAAACGATAGCAATGGGCGATCCATCTCTTTTTTCAAAATGAACCGTAGTTTTCAGCCAAACGTAATAGCCTTCAGAATGACGTATTCTATAAGAGAACGTTTGGGGTTGAAGCGTATTAATTAATTTTTGCGCGACTTCTTCAGCTAACGTTATATCATCCGGATGAATGAAATCATAGATCGATTTGCCTTTTAAATAGCTTTTTGAATAACCAAGTATATTCATACAGCTTGATGATATTTCGAGCCAGGTGCCATCTAAGGAGTGAATGGAAAGAATATCCTGGGATAACTCAAAGACCCTTTTTAGTGTTTTTGACTTTAAATCAAACATAATAAAACGATATTAGTATAGCTCCCCACAAGATCTTTAAATCCTCGTATTTCAAAACAAACTTATATTTGTTGTAATAAAGTTTTTAAATGTGATTAGCTCAAAGTATCAACTTTTAAATTTAAAAAAATAAGATTGTGTATTAATGAAAATGATGCAAGAGAAATACTAACAAATTTAACTTAAGCTTTAGCAATCATTAGAAAGATCGGAAATTTTTGTTTTGATCCATCTTCAATTTCTTTTTCGAGTTGAAATGCGGTTTGGAATGAAATATCATTAAATCCAGCTTTTTTCGCTTTTTCAGCTAATCTGTTTCGATCAAAACCTTTGTGAACATCTGTTACATCTTTACCATGAAAAGATCCATCTTCCGAATCCAAATCAGCGACACATAAATAACCTGAAGGATGTAACATATTATGGAAGGTCTTCAGAATAGATTCGGTGTCCGGAATATGATGTAAGGTCATTTGAGTAAAAATAAGATCATACTTTCTTTCAGGCATATTGCCATCTGTTAAATCAAGTTTAACAGCATGCATATTATCGATGCCTGAATCTTTGATTTTATTATTTAATACTTCGAGCATTCCTTCAGAATTATCAGCCATGGTTATTGATCCCAAATGCTCATGAAGAGCAAAACTTAATAAACCTGTTCCACAGCCATATTCAAAAGCTTCCATATCATTCGTCAAATCAGTGTTTTCAAGTATAGCTTTTGAAACATTATTGGAAATTTGCAAATGAATAGGATCATTATCCCAATTCTTTGCTTCATCGTCGAACCTGCTCACAATGATACTCCTTAATTAATTGTTAATAATTTGTACATATAACTTCAGAACACTTGTAATAGTGTAGAGAAACAAAAATATAATGAGTTATAAAATGCTGTCTATATATTAACCCGATAATTTAACTTTATTAATGCGTATTTATTATGAGAAGGTTTTGCAAAACCGTTCTTTTGCTCAATCTTTGCATTTTCGTGACTTCAAAATCCTCGAATCCCGAAAGCATTCGGGATGCTGCGGTTTCGAAGTGGATCAGGCTTTGATATTGAACAAAAGCCCTGGTTTTGCATAGCCTTCTATGAGTGATCATACCTAAAATTGTTGTGTAGTAGTCATTTAGTGGTAATATTTCTGTGTTGTTTGCTTTCGACTATCATTGAATAACCATATGATTATATCCAATCTAAATACTTAATTCAAGTTCTCGGACCACAAATAGTGTATCAGATAGATTGGGCTAATAGGGAATTAGAATTTTGGAAAGCTTTGCAAAGCCATCTTTTACTGAGGTGGCTGTGAAAAAATAACATTGTTATAGAAGCCTATGCAAAACCGTTCTTTTGACCAATATCTGCATTTTCGCGACTTCGAAATCCTCGAATCCCGAAAGCATTCGGGATGCTGCGGTTCCGGAGTCGCTCAGGCTTTGATATTGAACAAAATCCCTGGTTTTGCAAAGCCTTCTTAGGTATTTTTTCACAGGCTCTGAGGTACAGAGAACTGTGATTAAACTAAATAAGGTTGTAGGATAAAAATTATAAAATTAAAATGATGTGCTTTGTGCAATTAATATTATGATATAAATATGTATATTATATTATATTACATATGTTATGTAATAATGTATGTATGGTATAAATAATATGAGACCATGATTGATAATCTGATACTATAAAAAGGTAGATGATGTTTTGCAGAAGAAAAATTCTACTGTTGGAAATAGGAAATGTATTTACTGTTTTTAAGCTTATCAGTTTAAGCATATATCTCGATATAGCCATATAAAAACAGTATTTTAAGGTATGTAATTGTGTCTAAGGATGATAGATATTAGGTCAAACAATTTCGCAGCATTTATAAATGTTGTGAAAACTACTGATTACATAGTAAAGATATATTCTAATGGCCTATTTTGATTTGCATTATTTCTCTAAATGAGCAGAGTTGATTTTTAGCATAATAAATGCTTTAAAAAGTTATTCTCCAAATTCTATTCAGTTATAATTATCAATCGCCTCTATTTGATTAGGGTTATATTAAACAGTAAGATAATATTGTATAATTATA
>DATFMK010000874.1:0-4163 GCA_035267005.1 Balneolales bacterium | reverse complement strand
TATAAAATAATTGCCCCTTATCATTTTTTTTTACTTTCAATGCAATTACTATAATATTATGGAGGATTTTAATGGGGTATAAACTATTCAATCATTCTAACCAACATGAGATTACGAAAGAGGTTACCTACTCAAACTGTTTATTTTCTTGTTCTGTAAAGAAGTTTTTTCCTCTTCTTTTGATTTCTGTTTATTTAGGAGGATGTAGTTTGTTGGACACTAATAGTCATAAATCTGTGATTCCGGGCAAAATTGTTTTCTCAACAACCGACAAGAACGGTACTTATCAAATTTTTACCATGAATGCCGATGGTTCGAATCGTAAACAACTGACCCATTTTCCGTCTGATGGTGGTGCAGGAGAACCGGCCTGGAGTCCGGATGGGAAGCAAATTGTTTTTGCCAATTATACCGGAGCAACAACTCTGGGTTCCTACCTTTATGTGATGAATGCGGATGGAAGTAACATGCAACCGCTCAAAAAATTACAGAATAAATCACCGAAGTATTTAATTGGTTCTGATCCGGCCTGGAGTCCGGACGGAACAAAGATTGCCTATGAAGTGTGCCTGGACTGTGAGGCATTCGGAGGAAATTATGAAATCATGACAGTTGAAATAGCCGGGGAAGAGTATGATTCTACCCAGGTACGCCAGCTAACCCACAACATGGCCAGTGACGAATCGCCAACCTGGAGCCCCGATGGCAAGAAGATTGTTTTTTCATCCGACCGGGATTACTATACAGCAGATACTTTACGTTGGAGAAAAGATCTATATATGGTAAATGCAGATGGTACTGATCTTCAGCGTTTAACAAGAACGGGGAATGCTACTTTACCTAAATGGTGTCCGGATGGAAGCAGAATTGCCTATGAATGGGATATTAAAGGTAATAAGGCCTTTTTGTATAGTATAGGATCTCATCAGATAAGCATGTTAAAAACAGGTTTTGAGTTTGCCGGAAATCCTCTTTGGAATAAACAAGGAAATCAGCTATTAGTTGGTGGAAGAGAAACAAATCAATCTAAACCAGAGTTGAGATTGATGAACATCAAAAACGACACTACCAAGATTTTGAAAACAGTTACACTAAGCAAGAATTCTATACCGGTTGGTGGTTTTGACTGGTATATGGACGAATAAAATTATATAAAAAAAATTTTTACTTGAATGCATTCAGATTGTTAATTGTATATAAACTGGTAGGACCTGAAATATTAGTAATAATTATTTCGAAAAAGTTTATTAATCGCTGGATTTTATGAAGCCACAGCAAAGAGTTCCATATCTTTAAAATTATAAAGCACTTCCAGGATAGATTGGCTATCATTTAATTGCATGATTTCGGCACGTAACTTTTTTGCATTATGAATACCCTTCACATATTTACCATAATGCTTTTTCATCATGATAACACCTCTTTTCTCTCCTTGATGCTTTACTGACTCAATCAGATGTTCCGCACACATCTCAATACGGTCGTTTATGCTTGGTTTGGGTAACAATTCGCCTGTCTCAAGATAATGTTTGGTTCGTTGGAATATCCATGGGTTTCCAATGGCACCGCGACCGATCATGAGACCGTCGATACCCGTTTCATCAAAAACTTTTTTGGCAATTTCAGGGGATGTAATATCACCATTTCCGATAATGGGGATTTCGAGTCCGGGTGTGTCTTTCAGGTATTTGAAAAATTCCCATCGTGCCTCGCCTTTATATTTCTGATTACGGGTACGGGCATGAACCGTGAGAGCTTTAACTCCCAAACTCTGCAGAAGAAGAGCGACTTCACGGATACGAATGGTACTATCATCCCAGCCCAAACGGGTTTTAACGGTGACCGGTTTATTTTGAATAGCATCAATAACATTGCCGGTCATTCGTTCCATCAAATCAAGATCGCGCAAACATGCGGAACCCGCGTTCTTTTTAACAATTTTGAAAACAGGACATCCATAATTGATATCGATAATATCCGGATCATTTTTTTCGGCAATTTTGGCGGCACCATACATAGCTTCCTCGCGGCCGCCAAATATCTGAATGCCAAAAGGACGTTCTTCCTCATTAAATTCCATTTTATGGAATGATTTATCGACATCGCGAATGATGGCTTCAGAACTGATAAATTCAGTATAAACCACCGCCGCACCTTTGCGTCTGCATAAAGTACGAAAAGGTGAGTCAGAGACATCTTCCATGGGAGCCAATAAGACAGGACGATTCCCTAAATCGATATTACCTATTTTCATGTAAAGCCGTTAAATGATTTGATTTCAAAAATTAGGATTCGACGTAATATTATATCCGTCAAAGAATCTGAAATTGATAATTATGTGTTCATTACAAAATTCTAAAGATAACAAATTTTGTTTGTAAACAATAAAATTTACAAGCGATGTATCTGATAATTATTTAGTTTGTGTGCATAAGGGATGTTGATATTCCTGCAATATTTCCATTTTTGTATGTATTTCAGCAAAGTAACATTTATATTAAAAGATGATTAAACCTTGTATTATATAAAATTCGGGAGGAAAGTATATGCCTTTAGCTCTATCGAGCATCGAAGAATTAATAGGTGAGGAGTCAGAAAAACTCCTCAACCATACTTGTACCACTATTCCAAAAGAAAACTTACATGTTCCCGGACCATCTTACGTAGATGATGTTTGGTATCATTCAAATCGGAATAATAGAGTATTAGCTAATCTGCAACGTATGTTCGACCATGGTCGTCTTAGCGGAACAGGCTATTTATCCATTTTACCGGTCGATCAGGGTGTTGAGCATTCCGGCGGCGCTTCTTTTGCCAAGAATCCTCAATATTTCGATCCGGAAAATATTGTCAAATTAGCTGTTGAAGGTGGCTGTAATGCTGTAGCTTCTACTTTTGGAGTGCTTAGCTCAGTTTCACGTAAATACGCCCATAAAATTCCTTTTATCGTCAAAATCAATCATAATGAGTTATTAACTTATCCGAACAATTATCAGCAAATCATGTTCGGTACGATTGAAGACGCTTATAATATGGGTGCCGCTGCAGTTGGAGCAACTATTTATTTCGGTTCTGAAGATTCGAATCGTGAGATTGTTGAAGTTGCCGAAGCTTTCAGTTATGCTCATGAACTTGGTATGGCAACAGTACTATGGTGTTATATCCGTAACAACGCCTTTAAAGTTGATGGTAAAGACTATCACGTATCTGCCGACCTGACCGGTCAGGCTAACCATCTTGGTGTTACCATTCAGGCAGATATTGTAAAACAAAAATTGCCTAAAATTAATGGCGGTTTTAAAGCGCTCAATACGGGTGATTCTTCTTACGGAAAATTAGATGATCGTATTTATACGGAACTAACATCTGATCATCCCATCGATCTTACAAGATATCAGGTTGCCAATAGTTACATGGGCCGTGCCGGTCTGATTAACTCTGGTGGCGCCTCTGGAAGCAACGATTTCGCCGATGCTGCAAAAACAGCTGTTATTAACAAAAGAGCCGGCGGTATGGGGCTTATCAGTGGTCGAAAAGCTTTTCAAAGACCTATGGATGAAGGTGTAAAATTATTAAATACGATTCAGGATGTTTATTTAGATGATGAAATAACCATCGCTTAATTTCACATAAAATAAGTATTCCAGTAAGGTCTCATGGTGTTGTGTCATGAGACCTTTTTTATGCATAAGAATGGAATCATAACCCTAATTATTCACGTAAGCTACAAGAATCAATACCTATTATATTGAAAAAACAATATCTCGTAAAAAAATAAAGTTTTCCTCAAATTTGAGGAGTCTAAAAAGAGCTGCGAAATGTTGCTGTGTTCTGCGTTGATCAATGTACCCTTGTACGTTTCATGCGTTTTTTTAATCCCGAAAGTTTTCGAGAGACAACAAAATTTCTTGGTGAATAATCCGGGATAATATCTGATATAACGTGAGGTTTGTTTAAGCTTATAATCTATCAACTTAATAAAAGTAGCTGTTAAATTAGATTATTCAATGACCACCGACCACCGACCACCGACCACAGAGAAACGCTCTGGTATTAATTAAACATTATTTATGCTGAATAACCGTATCATCAACGTGAGTTCGAAATCGGAATCATGCTTTATGCATCAAAACAGCTCTGTGTCGTCGATGGTCAGTCGTCCT
>DATFMK010000873.1:0-4290 GCA_035267005.1 Balneolales bacterium | reverse complement strand
CCACAATCTGAAAAAGATGTATCATTAGGACTTTCCTCATTTGATGATATTGATGAGGTCCCCAGCGATGAGAATGAAGATTTTTTGCAATTTTTTCAACAAAAAGGCGTACCTTCTCTGGAAGAAACAGAAAAATATCTTATCCGCCTTGCGTTGCAAAAATTCGAAGGAAACCGTCGGAAAGCATCGGAGGCTCTCGGAATAAGTGAACGAACTCTTTACCGCAAACTCGATCAGTATGAATTGGGTTAGACATTTCAGAATCATCGCTATTACTCTCGGCTTGTTGATGTTAACAGGCTGCTTTCGCTACAGTTTTACCGGAACATCCATCCCATCAGATGTTCATTCCATTTATTTACCCTTTTTCGCAGATAAATCATCCAGTGGAATCGGCGATCTTGGAGATATGCTGAATCGTGCACTCATAAATCGATTTGTAAATCAAAGCCGCTTACGTCTGTCCAACACAGACCAAAATGCGGATATTATACTTAAAGGGGTAATAACTTCTTATAATAACGGACCATTTAGTATTAGTGGCAATCAAAAAGCCAGTTTAAATCGGGTAACCATTAGTGTAAATGCCACTTTTAAGTATCAAAAAGATCAGAAGCCAAAGTGGGATAAGACCTTTACCGGTTTCGGTGATTATGACCCAAACAAAGACCCAATCAGCGGCGAAAAAAATGCCGCCAAGGATGCCATGGACCAAATTTCCCGTAAAATGTTTGATGAATCGATTGGCAAATGGTAATCCTTTAGGATAATAAAGATTATGAATTAACTCACATTATTGTTGAATTATTCATATCATATTCAATATAATTACATAGATAATCAGATTAGCTTTCACAATAAGTAAGTAGCAAAACGTATGGATTCTATTCCTTTTGAGATACCAAAATCTTTGGCTACCTATGTGGACCAGTTTAACACGGATCCACAGAAAGCTATAGAAAAACTTAAAATTCACATACATAGACGGGGCAACGACGCTGTCGCCCTTTTCATACTAGCCTGGTTTTATTACAACTTAGACGATCAAAAGCAGGCTATCGAAAATGCATTGAAAGCCAAAACATATGCCCCGGGCAGTCCTTTCCTCGAATACCTACATTATTTTTTGATCCATCCTAATACTTTTAGGGCCTGGATACCCGATAATTATTACAGAGATAGCAATTCTAAAACATCATTTGACTTGAACATCGATCTTCTCCAGGATCTCGAATCCTTAATCAAAAGACTTACAGAGGCAGAAAATAAAAAAATACAAATAAATGAAGAGCAGCAAATTGAGGATACTGATTTAAGTCTGGCTTCACAAACGATAGATGATATTGCTTCTGAAACACTCGCAAATATATACGAAGAGCAAGGAAAATATAAAGAGGCCATCAATATCTATAAAAAGCTGTGTCGAATGATGCCTAAAAAGCGGGATCATTTTCTAGATGAAATAGCCAAATTACAAAAACAAATAGATTGATGTTCAGGCCCTAACATACGGGTTATGCTTCTTTTCATAGCCTATCGTTGTTTCCGGTCCATGTCCGGGATAAACTTTCGTCTCATCCGGTAAAGTATATATTTTCTCACGAATCGATTCTTCCAATAATTTAAAGTCGCCCCGATATAGATCAGTTCTTCCAATACTGTCCAAAAAAATCGTGTCCCCACCTATCAAAATTTTTTCTTCCTTCATATAAAATACCAGGTGACAAGGTGCGTGCCCCGGAGTATGTCTCACATCGAATGTAAATGGTCCAATTTCCCAGTCCTCTTGTGGACCCAACATTTGGGGTTCGAAATTAAACGGTTGGGCATCAAATCCAAACATTTGAGCCTGTGTAACAAAATTATCCCAAAAATAACGGTCTTCATCACCTAAATAAACAGGGACCTTGTATCTATTCCGAAGTGTTTGCACACCAAGTACATGATCAATATGTGCGTGTGTCAGGATGATGGCAATTAATTCAGCATTATGCTCTCTCAATAATTCATAAAATTTTTCATATTCTGATTGATGAAAAAAACCTGGATCGAATACAACCGCCTTTTCATCTTTCATCAATACATACGTATTTTCAGCAAAAGGGTTAACAGTAAAATGCTCAATTTGTATAGAATTGCTCAAAATAATATTGCCTAACTCCATATTTCTATATTAAAAGATTAATTAAAAAACGCGACTCATTCCTTATTAGTAACAAGAAAATATCGCACATAATTTTCATTCTTTAAAAGAAGGCTTTGCAAAACCGGGGATTTTGTCCTATATCAAAGTCGCGAAAATAAAAATATTGGGCAAACGAACGGTTTTGCATAGTCTTCTATAAGAGAAAAAAATAAGTTAATAATGAATACCTATAATGATCTCAAACTCACATTAATAGTATTTCAGTGCATTACAGTACAAAACATTTACGAAATTAAAAAATACAAATCTATATATTTAGGAATTATACCATACAATTCGTAAATCGAATATTTAATCCGTTTTCTTGGAGGCTGTCGGACTTAGGATAATCATAACCCAAAGGTGTCAGTTTGAGACCGGGAGTCTTTTGAGACGAATCGTGGTTCTATATAACGAAAAAGAGTGCGGAATATGGCCAAATCTGACGAATTTGCAGTAGATTTATTTAAGTCCGACAGACTCCTAGAATGTTATATAGATAACAAACGTTATAGTATCAGAAAATAAAATCATTTAATCAGACCAGTTTTATGTGTACTGTTACTTTTTTCCCATTGGATAAGCAATCTTATATCCTCTCAATGAACCGGGATGAACTCAAAAGCAGGAAACAAGCTATTCCCCCAAAATTCGAATTTAAAAGCGATATCCAATTCGTACGGCCCATCGATGGTGATAAAGGGGGAACATGGATTGCGGTCAATGAAAATCATCTCAGTTTGTGTATTATGAATTGGTATCAGGCTTATGATAATATTGACAAAGAGAAAAATTATCAAACGAGGGGTAACATCATTCACGAATTAATCGATACTCGTGATCTGAAAAGCTGTACTCAGAAACTCGAACAACTGGATTTAAAAAATTACCAGCCTTTTCGATTAGTGGGAATACAAATTAACCCAATGAAAATTGTTCGCTGGCTTTGGAATGGACTTCAACTGGATATCGTAAACGATCCTGTTGATAAACAAATGTGGATATCAGCGGGACCTGAATATGATGAAGTGTACCAAAAACGAAATGAAGTCTTTCAAATGTATGCCAGGAATAATGGGTCAATATCGTTAGCAGATGTAAAAAAACTTCATGCGTCTCAATATCCTGAACCAGGGAAATATGCAATTTCAATGTCAGCTGATATTGCGCATACCGTTTCCAATACGATTATCTATTCGAAATCCCAACATATAGAAATGCATTATTTAGACGGATTTCCCGCAAAATCCGATCATTGGATAATCAAAGATATGCCTACTCGAAAAGAAATAGAAACAAGCAGGTGATAATCCTGCTTGTTGTAATTTCTTATTTCTTTTTCTTGCCGTAACGACGGTTGAATTTTTCAACACGACCGTCATTCATAATCATTTTCTGTTTATTGGTATAAAAAGGATGGTTCGATGAATCAACTTCAGGACGATAAACGTCGTCTTTTAAATCCATCGTACTACGTGTAACAAATTCTGTACCATCATTTAATAAGACAGTAACCTCTTTATACTCTGGATGAATTCCCTTTTTCATAATCCGTCGAGATTGTTTATTTCATTATGTTATTTAGTTTTATAAGATAATGCTTTTAATAACTGTTTTCAAACCTGAATACAGATGTTAGGCAATGTATGCTGCATTATCTCACTCGAAGTCATCAAATTCTCCACCTAAGTCACCTAAATCACTTAGCATGGAACCGACCATATCGGTGAAAGAGCGTTGATCGTCTAAATCATCTTTACCAAGAACCGAATTCTGATGCAATGCTTCCAAAACAAAATCCATTAGCACCAGTTTCTCCTCTTCATTATCCAGTTTTGAACTATTTTTTTTAACAAAATTTTCCAGACCTTCAACACCTTTGAGAGCCTTTTTATAGGTTTTTAAATCCAAATTATCAGGCAGATCTACTTTGTTCCCTCTTGAAAACCAGCTTATGATATCAGAATAATCATTTTTCCCTTCTTTATCACGTAATTGCGGATTCGGGAAATAGCGGACATACACTTTATTAATCGCCTTCCCAATCACATGTTTGGCTACATTAACCGCCCCTTCCTGCTCACCTTCGTAAACCAATTCCAGTT
>DATFMK010000872.1:0-2827 GCA_035267005.1 Balneolales bacterium | reverse complement strand
AGAAAAATATTCTACAAATCCCCGCAGAGCCAGAAACGCCTTAGAGAAGGCAAAATTCAAATGTGAGCTTAATCCAAATCACGTCACCTTCACGAACAAGATATCCAAAAAACAATACATGGAGGCTCATCATTTAATCCCAATGAGCAAGCAGGGGTCGCTTGAATTTGATATTGATGTTCCTGAAAATATTCTTTGTCTATGCCCAACATGTCACAGAAAAATGCACCTTGCGCAAGACGATGACAAAAAGGAACTTTTAACCGAGGCTTTTAAAAATAGAAAGAGGGTTTGTACGCTAGCGAATAATTTCCGGGGCATTCGAAATAGTGTAACGGCTTCAAACAGGCTAAATTCAAAGGTTCTAATATGATTTCCTCTCTCATCCCCTGGAGCACGTGACTATTGGTACCGGTCTCACCCTAAACAGGGCCGGTATCAATAGTTACATGCTCCAGGGATTAAAAAAAAGGCGTTACACTATTCACTAGCGTATATCCGCTAAATCTGTGATATTTTCTAATATTAGCGGAAAATGATAGACATCTGACCGGTGATTTCTTGATTATGTGAAAAAACGTTATAATTCATATATGTTATGGCTATCTTAATAAAATCAATTAGTCCTTCGTTTCGGATACATAGCAGTACTATTGAATCTGAAAAAAACGCAATTTAGATCGCATACAAAATAGTTTTGGTGAAGATTCGATTCAAGTATAGGATAATTATTGTTGAATGTCGACTAATCAGCCGCACGGCTTTTTGCGCCGACTGGATTAGCCTGTTCGGTCATTTTTTGATCAAAGATATCGACATCAAGTCCCATTGCCTTGGCACGTTCCTTCCATTGTTTCCGTGCTAGAGCACGCATGTCTTCAACATCGTCTGTTTCATCCATAATTTCCATACCCATAAGCGTTTCGATTAAATCCTCTAATGTCACCAGCCCATCCGTCCCTCCATGCTCATTGACGACTATAGCGATGTGCTGGCGATCCTTAAGAAACCGCTCAAGCAATGCTGTCAACGATACCGAATGCGGAATAGCAAGTATTTCACGCTTCAATGAATTGAGTTTTTCATCGCCTCGCTTCTGTGCGGCATTAATCAGAACATCCTCTTTAAGAACAAAACCAGTTATTTCATCGATACGCGTCGTGTAGAGCGGCAGACGAGAAAAAGGGGTTTGGGTAATTTGTTCCAACGAATCGATAATCTTCATGTCCTCGGGTAATGAGGAGATTACAGTACGTGGTGTCATGATATCGTCCACTTTTAGCGACTCGAATCGGAAGATGTTTCGGATAAGACTTGATTCCTTATCGCGAATATGTCCCGTCTCTACACCTACCTGAGCCATGGCGATGAATTCGTCTCTACTGAAAATGTGAACCTCTTTTCCATGTGAAATAAACTTTGTCATCCTCTCCGAAATCCACACAATTGGATAAAGGACCACGATCAGACTGTTTACAAAATACGAAATTGGACCTACAAGTATTGACCAGTAGATGGCACCTAAAGTTTTAGGCACGATTTCGGAAAGGAAAAGGATCAAGAGCGTCATGACAGCCGAAAACAGGCCAAACCATGCGCTTCCAAATACAACTGTCGACTTGGCCCCGGCACCGATCGCACCAACTGTATGCGCAATTGTGTTTAGTGTCAAAATGGCCGCAAGTGATCGGTCCACATTATCTTGTCGCAGCCGTTTCAAAAGCGCCGCATGCTTAGGCCGCCTTTCTTTTTGCCCTTCGATATATGAAGGTGTAATGCTTAAGAGTACCGACTCCGCCACTGAACAGAGAAATGAAAAGATCAATGCCAGCAGCACATAAATTATCAACAGCAGACCATCAGCGTTCATATTTTCAATGCTTCTTTTGTGAGAACCTTTTACGCCAGCGGTATGAAACGAGATAGTCAATACCAGTGACAAAACAAGGGTAAAAGTTCAGCTCGACCATTTTTTATGGCATTCTCATAGGAATTGTATATTTCCGTATGCGTGACCGAACCAGTAATTGAGTAGTTTCTGTATATCTTCCAAATAAACTATCTCTTGTTAGATAGAATCTGCTGATCTAATAGTTTTTTAACTGTATAACATTCCATTCTGATTGTTATAGGGCAGCCAATTTACAGCCAGGAACGTCTTTTTAAAATATATTAAGGTTTTCCTTTCCTGCTTGCCGATTCCTAACCTCTCTGGTCCTTCACGCAGTCATGCATACTTGCATTATACATAATTCGATTTACAAAGAATAATTGTTAGTATGCAAAATATTTTTAGGATTGTTCGAACTTCGGTTATCTTGCCAAAATCTAAAATCTGCAATTATTTCAGATAGAAAAGTGATATCATCATAGCTTCTATCCTCTTTATCCGTTTTGGAGTTCATATTCAAGCAAATTTTTACCTCATAAATTTTGTAAACATCTGAACTGGGCGTTTTTTATCGATTTGTTTAGATTGCAATTTCAAACCCACCCAAAAATCGAACCATGATATTTTAGACTGGCCGAAAAAATCTAAAATCTCCAGACATTGCGGATGTGCCCTGGCTAATCTGCAAAATAGACACGGTAGAGATTTCGTGCCTCCTTCCACAAAAAGAAAATCCATTGTTTTATTGAGAGTTTCATCTGGTAATCCATCACTAACATTATTAAGAGCATATTTTTCCTTGATAATTTTATAGCTTTGTGGTTTTCTACGCCCTTTTTCAAAATATTTAAAATCATTATGGATCTAAATTATTATGAAGGCTTCAACTCATGATGGGCGCTTTCATGCTGACGAAATTTTCGCGCTCGCAGTATT
>DATFMK010000871.1:0-2133 GCA_035267005.1 Balneolales bacterium | reverse complement strand
ATTCAGAATAAAAATATCGGAGCGAAATGCACTCTGCCTAAAAAAAATTTAATGTTTGCCTGATGACATACTTTGGTAGTTGAATGAGGTTTAAGAAAATTAAATAACTTCCAGCCCTATCCCCACCGACGTCATTCCGGGCCCCGACCCGGAATCTCCCGGTTAAAGGCTTTGAGCGTTGTTTTGTTTTTAATTGGAAGGGATGTTATTGGGGCTAAAACCACGGTTTGTAAACGGTGCCAATGCATTGGCTGGATTCTGAATCAAGTGCAGCCTGTCCCGACGTTTTTTTCGGGGGATGACGTCGTTTTTTGGGTCGTAAAGTTTATTTGAGTTTTTTTTTAAAAGCAACCAATTCTATGACCACGTTTGGTTTGTCTATTTTAATTCTTCTTGTTATTCGCTTCTTTTTCAAATTTTCGATAGAGGGACCCGGTCTGTTTTTTTAGTTCATCGATTGAACCATTATTTCTAATCTCAATATCCGCATATTTCAAAAGATCTTCTTGTGATTGCTGTTTTTGTATTCTTTCGCGAACATGTTTTTCCTCTGATTGATCACGTTTCATCACTCTGTGAATCCTCTCGGATACCGGAGCCGTCACAACAACGATGTAATCGATTCCTTCGGGCCGGCCATATTTTAACAATAAGGCAGCCTCTTTCACAAAAACACTAATACCTTCAGATTCCGCCTGTTTGGCTAACTCATGAGTCCTTGCAATTACACGAGGATGTACGATTCGATTGAATTCTTCCACCCTTCCCTTTTCAAAGGCCTCTGTAGCAAGATATTTTTTGTTTAAGGAACCATCAGGATAATAACTTTCATTTCCAAAAGCTTTTTTAATTTTATCCCGAATAACAGCATCCGAAACCATCATTTGCTTGGCAAGATCATCGGCATAAACGACACGGGCACCCATTGTTTCCCAAATTTTACAAACGGTTGTTTTTCCACTCCCAATTCCGCCTGTAATACCGATTTTAATCATACTTTCACCGTTTTATAACATTCAAATAATGGTATCTCTTTTTTCTCTGTCATTTAATGCAGGATAATCGGTTGTATAATGCAGTCCTCTGCTTTCCTTTCTTTGCTGAGCGGATCTTATGATGAGATATGAAACCGCAATCATATTACGTAACTGACATAACGGGACACTTACCTTATTCCGACTGTAAAAATCTTCTACTTCCTCATAGAGCAAGTGTGTTCGTCGTAAGGCCCGCTCCAAACGCAAATTACTGCGTACAATCCCGACATAATCCCACATTACCTGCTGTAATTCGCGTTTATTATGCGATACCAGTACCCATTCTTCCGTATTAAAGGTACCAGTTTCATCCCACTCCGGGATATTGGAATTATACTTAACGCCATCAATATACTTTATGGCAGCCTCCGAGGCACGTTGACCGAATACTAAAGCTTCAAGCAAGCTATTAGATGCCAGTCGATTGGCTCCGTGCACACCGGTACAGGAAACCTCACCGGAAGCAAATAATCCAAGAATTGAGGTCCGGCCTTCAAGATCGGTTTTAACTCCTCCACAAAGATAATGAGCAGCCGGTACTACGGGAATCGGCTTTTTGGTAATATCAAGACCGAACGATAAGCAGGTATTGTAAATATGAGGAAATGATTTCTTAGTATCATCGGCATTCAAATGCGTAACATCGAGATAGACGCAATCATCACCACGTTTTTTAAGCTGATCGTCGATGGCTCGAGCGACAATATCGCGCGGAGCCAAATCTTTTCGCTCATCATATTTTTCCATGAACGCTTCGCCATCACTATTACGCAGGATTCCGCCATGTCCACGTACTGCTTCAGAAATCAAAAAAGAATTCGCCTCTGGATGATATAACGAAGTAGGATGAAATTGAATAAATTCCATGTTGCAAATGCGAGCCTTGGCCCGATAAGCCATCGCGATACCATCTCCCGTCGCTATTTCCGGATTGGTCGTATGTAAATAAACTTGTCCGGCACCTCCAGTGGCAAGTAACGTCGCTTTAGCTAAAACGACATCAACTTTTCCGGTTTGAATATCCAGGACATAAGCGCCATAACAATGTGTATTGAGATCATACCGGGTTACTTTTTTACCAAGATGATGCTCCGTC
>DATFMK010000870.1:0-8263 GCA_035267005.1 Balneolales bacterium | reverse complement strand
GGATTTCCGTTTTAAGGTTTTTCCACCGTCAATGGATTTGAGGAACATCTCGTCCAGAACATAAAGCGTGTTATCACTTTGAGGATCCACATAGATTTTGGTGAAATACCACGGACGCAGCCGTACATCATGGTGACTATTAATCAGCTTCCAGGTTTTACCGCCATTATTCGATTCGAAAACACCGCCGTGTTTGGCCTCAACCAATGTCCAGAGCCGGCCTTCATGTTGATAGGATACCGCGATTCCAATCTTTCCCAATGTGCCTTTCGGGTAACCGGGATTGGCACTTATTTTGGTCCAGGTGTTACCCCCGTCCGTCGATTTATACAGACCGCTACCCGGTCCACCACTTGACAATTTCCATGCATGGCGATAAACCTGCCACATCGCCGCGTATAAAATCCGGGAATTCAGCGGATCCATGACCAGATCGGCTGCTCCGGTTTTATCATTTACGTAGAGTACTTTCTTCCAGGTTTTGCCGCCATCGGTGGTTTTATAAACGCCACCTTGCGTATTATTCGCGAAAATATGTCCCTGAGCCGCCACATAAACGATATCCGGATTCTTCGGATCGATTACGATCGTGCTGATAAAATGCGTGTTTTTGAGTCCGACATTGGTCCATGTTTTGCCCCCGTCGGTCGACTTGTACACACCATCACCGGGAGTGATATCTCCACGCGGATTCGACTCGCCCATTCCGGCATAAACTACATTGGGATCCGATTGAGAGACAGCGACCGCGCCTACCGAACCGGTTTTAAATGCTTTTCCGGAGACGTTTATCCAGTTAACCCCGCCATCGGTCGTTTTCCATAATCCGCTGCCGGTTCCGCCGAAATAAAAAGTATAAGGATGATGGAGAACGCCGGTCACGGATGGTGAACGCCCACCGCGAAAAGGCCCGATCCCGCGCCATTGCAAAGCGTTATAGGCATCCATGGGATACGTGTAATTTTTATGGGAGTGGGATTGTCCCAGAGCCAGGAAATGGAAGCCGAGTATCCAGATTAGGAGCACACCGACAAATTTACGCAAATAGAGCATTAATCGTCTGTAAGTCATGTTAAATGATTTAATGATGATAATAAAAAAATAGAACGCGGATGACGCGGATAACGCGGATTTCCGCAGATTTAAATAAATAAAAGAGCGAGGGGCTCCACTTCTAAAAGTGGGGTCCATCTTTCTATCGGTAATAGCCTTTAGTTCGTTAAAAAATTTAACCACAGAGAGCACAGAGTATTTACACAAAAAAACACGGTGTTTCTGTCGTCGGTTATCATTTCTTTGCATCTGTTTGATCTTCGAATATAGAACGCGGATGACGCAGATGACGCGAATTACCGCGGATTTAAATAATGTGAGTTCGAGATAAAATCTTTTAAAACAACATATTTAAATACCTACTTCACTTTGAAGATTTCTCCCTCTGGTCGAAATGACGCGAATGGACAATAAATGTTGGCCAGGTTTAAAAATATCACGCAAAAGCGTCATCTCGAACCCGCTTTTTGGGTGAGAGATCTACTAAACGTTGATAGGAATCATAATAAATCCAACATTTATGTTTATGATTATTTCGAACTCACGTTAAATAAAATAAAAGAGCGATGGGCTCCACTTCAATTAGTGGGGTCCATTATACATTTGGCAATAGCCTTTAGTTCATCAATAATTTAACCACAGAGGGACACTGAGTGTTTACACAGGGAAACACGGTGCTTCTGTTGTCGGTCGTCTGTGGTCGGTCGTCATTTCTTTACATTTTTCGCATATACGGCCGGAATTTGCATTTGCTTCACCATCTGATTGAACTTCGGTACCTGTTCGTTCAAAATGGGTTTTAGTTTGGCAAATTGCGCATTCAATTTGGATGATAAATCCTTATAGAGATCGTACATCTGTTTCGGCGGCCGGTCAAAAGATGACTGTACATAGGCATCCAGCGAAGCCAGTTTGATGTAAAGTTTCACCGGATAATTCAGATCGTCTTCCGGATTATGAATGTTCTTCTGATACAGCGTATCCTGAATGGCTTTTAACTCATGTAAAATCGGTTGAGCCGCTGTCCTTATTTTTTCGACTTCCGGATATTTATTCAGTTTTGTCAGGAAGCCATTGATCTGTTTACGTGCGGCTATAATCTGATTGATCGCTTTGGCCGTCTCGTTTTGTTTTTTGTGAATCTTGCGGAGCAACTGGAATTCTGCTTCCAAATCGGACTGCGAAGCTTCTATCCGGGGATCTTTCCGGACGGTAAATGTCTGCGTCATATTTTTCCCATCTACCGACAAACTCACCTTATAAGTACCCGGAACGACATGAGCGCCTTTCAATGTCCCTCCACTTGATCCGAGTACACGATTGGGTGGATTTTCAACTTCGGGATAGCGCAAATTCCATACAAACCGGTTCATTCCGTCATTGGTCGTCAAAACGCCATCTGTCGAACGTTTTTCGGAAGTATAAAATCCTCCGGCGGTTTGTACTGGTTTTCCCTGGGCATCGAACTTATTTGAGTAGGTTCGGATAGTATCTCCGGCAGTTGTCAAAAAGGTCAAATTGACGGTATGCGTCGTATCCAGTCCGTTTTTTAGATTATAGAATACAACCAAACCATTCGGGGGATTTTGTCCGTAGGTATCGCCAGGCTTGTGATGACTCCCGCCATTCATCAAATAGGCATGTTCGGGCTGAAAAAGGTAAAAATTGGATTTTTTCACTTTTTTAGATAGCTGACGAAGGGGCTTCAGGTTATCCATGATCCAAAACGCGCGGCCGTGTGTGGCTAACACCAGATCATTTTCCCGGTTTTGAATTTTCATATCACGGACCGGAACGTGAGGCAGATTCAGCTGTAACGGCTGCCAATCATTTCCATCGTTAAAAGAGACCCAAACACCACGATCGGTTCCGGCAAATAACAGGTTCTTATCTTTCGTATCCTGACGAATGCAATACGTGGTTTGATTTCCGGCGATTCCGTTGGTGATCTTTTTCCAGTGTTTTCCAAAATCGGTTGTTTTATACAGATAGGGCTCAAAATCATCCAGTTTATACCGGCGCGCGGCCACATAAGCAGTACCGACATCAAAATGAGACGGATCGATAATACTGATTTTGGTCCAGGGGGGAAGATGATTCGGCGTTACGTTTTTCCAGGTTTTTCCGCCATCTTTGGAGAGGTAAATCAATCCGTCGTCAGATCCCGACCATAAGACGCCTTCTTTGACCGGTGATTCCGCCAGATTAAAGATCGTATCATAATTTTCGGTTCCGGTTTCATCCCGGGTGATGGGTCCACCTGAAATCTGCTGCTTGCTCTTATCGTTGCGCGTTAAATCCGGACTTATTTTTGTCCAGCTCATTCCGCCATTCGTACTTTTGAACACATATTGACAAGCCGCATACATCACATTCGGATCGTGTTTAGAAACCATGATGGGAAATGTCCAATTGAAGCGATAGGGAATTTGACTCGCCCCGTAACCGTCGGTATTGAGCGGCCAAATAGTAATATTATGCCGTTGATGGGATCGCTCGTTATAGGTGGTCATCAATCCGATATAACTTCCGCCGTAGGTAATGTAAGGTTTGGCGGGATTCGGTACGATGTACCCGCTCTCTCCACCGGCAACGTTTTGCCAGTCGGATCGTGTTATTCCATAGCTTGTCGTACGACTCTTGATCTCAATCGCGCCGTCGTCTTGCTGAGGGCCATAAACCCGGTAAGGGAAACGATTATCCACTGCCACATGATAAAACTGTCCGGTAGCCTGATCCTGCCGGGTCCATGTTTCTCCGCCATTCAACGATACATTGGCCCCGCCGTCATTCGATTCGATCATGATATCGGGATGATTGGGATTAATCCACATGTCGTGATTATCTCCATGCGGGGTAGAGATGCGTTGAAAGGTATTCCCGCCATCCACCGACTTAAACAGGCCGAGATCGGTTGCATAGACCGTGTTGGCGTCTTTCGGATCGGCGAATATGTACGTGTAATACCAGGAACGCTGTGTCAGTTTTGTACCGTGAAACAGGCGTTGCCAGGTTTTACCGCCATCATCCGAACGATACACGCCGCCTTTTTTAGCTTCTATGAGTGCATAAATACGATTGGGATTAGCATGGGAGACCGAAACACCGATTTTTCCCAATAATCCTTTCGGCATACCCGGATTATGGGAAATGTTTTTCCAGGTATCTCCGCCATCGGTCGATTTGTACAGACCGCTGCCTTTTCCGCCACTCGACATGATCCAGGGCTTACGAAACGACTCCCACATCGCGGCAAATAAAACACGCGGATTATTCGGGTCCATTTCGATATCGATGCCACCGGTTTTATCATCCACATATAAAATCTTTTTCCAGGTTTTTCCACCATCCGTTGATCGATAAATACCCCGTTGTTTATTATTTGCGAATACGTGTCCGAGCGCGGCCACATAAACGATATCGGGGTTATTGGGATCAACGGCAATACGGCTGATCACGTGTGTATCACTCAGACCAACATGCTGCCAGGTTTTACCGCCGTCGGTCGATTTGTACATGCCATCACCGACCGCCATGTCACCGCGGATAGCCGACTCTCCCATTCCAACATACACCACATTCGGATCAGAAGGGGCAACGGCAATCGCGCCAACGGATCCCGTTTTGAAAAATTTATCAGAGACATTTTTCCAGGTTACGCCAGCATCCACGCTTTTCCATAAGCCACCGCCCGTCGCACCAAAATAAAAGGTATGCGGTTTCGAAATTACCCCGGCCACGGCTATGGAACGTCCCGCCCGATATGGACCAATATTCCGGTATCGTAACGCCTTATATAATTTTTGGGGATATTGATAATTTTTGTGTTTTTGAGCGAAAATCGGTAAAGCCGTAAATATTATCAAAATGAATACAATCGGATATTTCCATTTTAAAGTACCCAACCGTGAATCAGCAGGAAACAAGGACTTTTGTTTCATATAACCATTTGTTTCAAAATCAGTGTTGTTAATCATTCAGGATCCGATGATTTTAAGGATATCTTTCTGATAAAAAGGATTTTATACCAGAATGATATCCGCTTGCAATCTATTAAATGTGAGTATTTCATGTAGTAAGAAGTTGTAAATAACCGTTACTAAGCTATTGAGATAATAAGATATTGGGTTCATGTCTTCGATTGTTTTGAATCCGCTAAAATCCGTGTAAATCTGCGGCTAAAAAACAATAACATTCAACCGATTATTCTTTTATCACCCTGAATCCTATAAAGTTCTTTCCAGGAGGCACGGGCACAGCATCGGGATCAACAAAACCAACGGCGGAATATCCGTAAATCCCCATATGTCCGTTTTTATTATACATCTCAGCAGCATTGCCACCCAGATCGTAAACATCAGCCCCTTTTACATGTTCCACTTTGAACGAACCCGCTTCCATCAATAAATCTTTTTTTACAGACATCATTTTGGCTTTGAGTTCCTGAGCTTCATCTTTCGTGATGGGATATCCGGCCCAGTAATTCAGTGTATTTTCCTTTTTACCCGTTTTCTTAGCCACCTTGTTGAAGATTACAGCTTCTTTAGCATCCGGTAAGCAATAATGCCGATTGGTCAATTTACTCAGCCATTGCACGTAGGCCGTCGCTTTTTTAAATGAAATTCCTGTTACGGGATAATTGGCTTTGGCCGGATCGAAAGAATATTGGTGATCAAACGCTTTGTATTGCTCGTTGGTGACTTCGAAACGTCCGATCTGAAGTGAACCGGATGAATCGGGAACCACTTCGGGTATTAATTTCCCCTTAAATTCCTTTCCATAATAACTTCCGGTTTGGGCCACTTTTTCTTTGGCGACCAAACGTCCCAACGGACTATCTTTCTTAAAAGCCGGATTGGGAGCTTTATAATTTCCCCATAAGTACTTTTTGAACCACATGATTTCGTCCTTCATCTTTCGCAATTGATGCGTCAAGTGTCGCGGTCCGTGCGGTTCTCCAGGAAACCAGAGAAACTTGACCGGAGCTTTACCAACCTGTTGAATGGCACGATAATACTCCCAGCTCTCGTCGCGCGTTACTTTCCGGTCTTTTCCGCCCTGAAAAATGATGGTTGGCGTGCGCAATTTCTCCACATCGAAAAGCGGCGATTTTTTAATATAAGTCGGATTATAATTCTTGCCGTCTTTATTATCCCATGGTGCTCCAAGGAAATAGCTTTGATCGAACTCGACACCGAACGAAGTCGGTCCGTAGTCGGAAACCCAATCGACATCCCCCGCACCTTCCGCGGCTACTTTGAACATGTGAGGATGCCGAATGGTCGACATGATCGTAAGAATCGCCCCATTCGACCAACCGTGAATACCCAGCGAATCTTTATCAACCATTCCTTTTTTTATTAACGCTTTGACGCCACTAACAATATCCGGTACTTCCAGATCATAATAATGACCTTTGATCGACTCTTCGAATTTGAGTCCGTGATTGGACGATCCGTGATAGTTCGGTTTCAGGACAAAAGCGCCCATCTGGGTAAAAATATTCGGATAATAAGCCCAGCTATTATGCCAGCTATCCCGGTCATTGCCCATTGGTCCGCCGTGGATCGAAACGATAAGCGGATATCGCTTGCCCGGTTTATAATGATCCGGGTAATATAGGATGCCATCCACTTTTTGATTTTTCGCGCCAATCCAATGAAACACTTCAGATTTGGCAATTGGTTTATGTTGAAGATTCGTATTCATTTTAACAAGCTCATCACCTTTCGAGAGTGACATATGATGCCCGACTTTCAAACTACCAATTCGATATTGAGGCATAGTAGAAGCCGTCGAGTAATTATATATGACTTTTTCGCCATTTTTGGAAATGGTATATGGAACGACATGCTCAGAATAAGCTCCCACCGATATTTTATTTTTCTCCCATCGATTTCCTTTTTTGATGTAATAAGCGAGTTTGTCGGTAGCCCCGTTGGATAAAAGCACCATCACATTATTCCCGGTAACTGTAATTCCACGATCGAGACCCCATGAATGATGCAAATTCACTTTTACCGGTTGCATATCCGACAGATTGAAATAATAGAGTAGCGAGATACCGGCCCCGTTCCATTGAGGATCCGAAGATTTAACACTTGTGAAGTAGAAGCCTTTGCTATCGGTTGAAAACGAAAACTGACTGGGTGATTGGAATCCATTTTCGAGGATCTCCTTTTTGGTGCCTTTTTTAAGATTCCAGAGATAATAAGTGGGTTTGGGATGCGCGTCCGCCTGATAATGGGTGCTCATGATATGTCCGGTAACCAGCCATTTCCCATCTTTTGAAACCGCGTATTCATAGACCGGAAACCGGTTATCGGTCAAACGTTTAACCTTCTTTGTGGAAATACTAAATGAAAATACCCGTTTCGATTGAAAATGTTTCGGATCTTCAATGTCGATCGTATTATCCTTCTCCTTTGCTGTGGTCTGCGTATAGAGACTTTCCCCTTCTTTGGCAACAAATGAAAGCTGATCTTTTCCCAAATTTTTCAACTCAGATATAGCAATATTGTTTTTATAGACAGAATAAGGAGATCCCCCGTAAATGCTCATTGCCCAGATATCTTTACCTTTATCCCGGGAAGAAAGGAAATAAATCGTTTTGCCGGATTTGGAAAAAACGGGGTCATGGTCGGAATCTTCGGTTCGCGTGAGACGCACGGTTTTGTACAGACCCTTTTCTTTGACATCGAGATGCGTTAAATAGAGATCCGTTACAAAACGATCTTTTTTTGAGGAAGGGCGATGTTTCACCCAAATCACCAGGTTTCCATCCGGAGAAACCACAAAATTGGAGGGATGAGTCTCATTTATGACATCATTCGGGATCCAGAAATCCTTAGCATTTTCTTTATTCTGAGCTTTGATTAAAGGAACCCCACATGTCAGTATCAGAAACACAGAGGATATAATCAGTGTTATTCGTTTTGTCATGATTGTCAGGAGATTAAATTATTGGCAGTCAGTGATTAATGGTTTAAAATATGATTTTTATTAGTATATACTTATCAAGTATTTATAATAATATTACCCGTTTTATAATTTTTAAAATTCCAATAGCGATATTAGGTAGAAAGAGGGTTAAACGTGAGTTTGATATCTTGTTTAAGACGACCGACAACGGAGGCTGTGAAAAAACTATAAGTCAAATTCATTTGCCTTAAATAATTTAGGTGCTTCGCGCAATTTCGCTTTGCTTACC
>DATFMK010000869.1:0-11666 GCA_035267005.1 Balneolales bacterium | reverse complement strand
GGTTGTTACCCCCAAGACATTCCTTCCAATTAAACTAAAAATAACGCTCAAAGCTTTTAACCGGGAGATTCCGGGTCGGGGCCCGGAATGACGTCGATCGTCCCGGAATGAAGTCTATTGGGGCGGGAACGGCGTCGAAAGGGGAAGGAATGACGTTGGTAGGGCCCTGTATTGATGATGAGTGACTCTTAAAATATCCCGTTAGGGGAGAGCCAAATATTTTCGAATACCCCATTCTGAAGTAAGTAATAAAACAATAATTACAAACCACCATACCGAACGATACAGGTATAATCGATTATCAGTTGTCTTGATTTCTGGCTTAAATAATCCTTTTTGTTCCATTTCAGCATGAACAGCTTTACTCTGATCAAATGGAAAATATTTACCGCCGGTAGACTGAGCGATGAATTTCAGCATGGCATCATTTCGGGTCGTATTTATAAATTCAGAACTGGTGGCCCCAACTGAAAATTGACCATTTTGTGTACCCATAGTCATATTTCCTTTTTTTGCCGTTGCTTTAAACTCATAAATGCCTTTCGGTAAATTACCTAATGAAAGCTTGTATTGTCCCAGTCCCTCATTTTCCATAGAATAATTTTGAGGTGAATCTCCCATTTTATGAATCTGGACTGCTATATTCGCCTGATTTTCAAGCTCTCCATTTTGATTATGCAATGTTGCTGTTAAAACAGCATTATCCGATTCATTAAAAACCTTTTTAACCGGATTGATCTTCAGTAATCGATTGTCAGGTGAGGTAGATGTCCATTTTACAACATTGTTAATTAAAGAAATTGCGAATGGGCGAATATTACTTTCCGGATCCTGATACCATTTGTAAAAATTAAAAAAGTTAATCTCAGAAACACGTTTATTACCAACCGTACGAATAGCCAATAAAGGGTTATTGG
This sequence comes from Balneolales bacterium, assembly GCA_035267005.1. Taxonomy (GTDB): domain Bacteria; phylum Bacteroidota; class Rhodothermia; order Balneolales; family DATFMH01; genus DATFMH01. The sequence continues at coordinate 10,749 of DATFMK010000869.1, read as the reverse complement.
TTTGTGCATTGTGGTAGTTGGCGAGATATAAAATCTTAGAACCAATGGCTGGTTTAGCATTTCCCATAAATGCCTTCACATTGGGTAATTTTGAATAATCTACAGTTGGCAAATCAAGGATAGACTGGTCTCTTTGCTTATTATTGACTCGTACATCAACATCAAGAAAATGCGAATTTTTTTGAAAAACGAGGGGTAATGTTCCTTTGTAAAGATTATTCAGTTTGTTGAAATCTGTGAGAGGAGTTGTAATCAATAGCACAGGCTTATCCTTTGATAAATCATAGACTTTATTGATTATTGAGGTGGGCATTTTACTGTTTGGGAACCCATGTAAAATGATTAAATCCAGGGAATCTGCTTTAGTTGGAAGATTTCCACCTAAAAAACGATTACCTGAAATCCAGGTTCTCTCGTAAATTTGGATACTTTTATCCGTTTCTAAAATGGAACGTATCGTTTTAACATCCGGATGGATTTCAAACGCAAGATCCAAAATCTTAATTTTGTCATTCAGGACATTGAGTGTGAAAATCTTCTGATTATTGGCAGAAGTCCATTCTCCCTGCAATTTCGGTATTGACACTTCATATTGCTGAATACCTGTTTTTTGAGGTTTAATATCAAATTCTACATTGTGAGATGATTTGTTTGCAGAAGTATGAATAGATTTCTGCGCAATCACTTTACCATCACGTTTTAAATCGATGGTTATGTTTTTATTTGGAAACCCATCATTCAGTAATGTTACATTAATCGGAGAAATAGTGTGTAAGTAGGCTTTAGTATTCGTCTCTACATGCTGCAAAACAATATCATTCATATGAGTAGTATCACCCATTCCTACGGTATAAACGGGAACATTTAAATGTGAAGCGGCATACGATGGATTCCTTCCTAAAGTAAAAATCCCGTCTGAAAGCAGAAGTACACCTTCAAAGGATTGATCACTTTGTTCAATGATATTAAAGGCATTATTCAGGTTAGTTTCATTCCCCTTAAAATTGAGACTGTCTGTGTTTTTCAGAGGATTCACCTTTTGATCAAATTTAAAAAGGTCATAATGGACATCAGAAGTATCCGATAATTGTAAATTCTTCACTATTTGATCATAGGTTTTCTTACCCTGATATTTGCCTTTGGTCACTGTCATACTTTTAGAATTATCGAGGAGGACAGCAATATGCGGTTTTATTTTGGTTTGTGTCTCCCGAAGAAGAACCGGATTGATTAAAACTAAAAGCAAGATCAGGAAAACGAGACTTCTTAAACCGATTAAAAGATATTTAAGCAGAGATGTACGACTTCCGAGGTCTTTATACGACCACCAAGCCAGCGCGGAAGTCAGGCAAAATAAGATAATATAAACCCAAATGGGTATGCTTGTCTGATATCCTTCAAAAATGGTGTGCAATCTTTTAAAACCCCGGCTTATTAAGTGGTTATTCTTTGAAGATGAGTTTTATTATTTAAATTATTCATTTATAAACAGTTCTCCGTAATTAAACTTATTTGATTAATATTATAAAAGGTAAGTTAAAAAATGCCGGGAATTAAATCATTATCTCTTAGATTTCAGCTGCGCTTTAAAAGTGAAGGGTTGTATTTTTAACCGGGAAGGTATTATTAAAAAATATCGGAATACCACTTTGGGACTTCATAGAATCGATATTGGTTGTTTTTACGGCAAAAATATGTAAAAGCGGTTCATGAAAATCACCGCTTGCTCCCACCTGAGCTATGGGTTCCCCGCTAGTGATAAACATATTTTTATTTACCAGCGATGAATGTGGTTGCAGATTCGATAAAACTAACAAACAATTTGTGTATTGAATAACAATATAATTGCCTAATGGATGGGATTTTAAAGAATTACCTGACGTACGATTAGGAATATTATCAACCACTTTTATAATCTGTCCGTCAACCGGACTGAAAACGGTATCCTTATAAATTTCAAAATCCGATAAATTTTCCGGGTTTAATGTTTTGGCATGTCCTCCTAATAATGATAATTTAACCAGATTGATAGCATTTTTTTGCGATTTGCTCTTTACGTTATTATTCAGAAGTTTGTTGCTTCCGCCATCAGTTACATAAAATTCACCCTTATCAAATGGTGCGTTGATGGTTATGCCGTTAGCATCTGGTTGGAGCGCTTCATATAATTGATAATTTAATAACGCGAAAGCCCCAATAATGATTATTTTAAAAAGGGTAATGAACCATCCCAGAACAGTTCCGTCGGGGAAAAAATCGAGTTCATTAAAAATTCTGATTCTGTGAAAGAATGCAATAGCATATATCAAAATCAGGATATATTGGAAATAAATACTGAATATATCCCATCTGCCAGCAACGATAATAAAGCCTATAACCGAAACCGTTAGAATAATATCAAGAATCAGTTCTAACTGGGATTCAATCTTTTTTACCGTAAACCATAGTACCAACGACAGCGGAACAACGACCTGTATTAATAGGAGAATCGTATGATTTTGAGGCATAGCATCCGTAAAAGTAATAATCTGTAACCGTTATTTTTCTAAACGGATTGCAATTCAACGACCTTTTCAATTAAATAATTGACCAATTTTGCAATCCTGTAACTATTAATAAGATATCGAGAGGGGCGATTTGTTACTTAAATTGATTGAACTAATTTATTAATTATGCTAACTGTATTAATGCCATCGGCTTCTGCGGCGTAATTATTTACGATCCGGTGACGTAAAACCGGAATAGCCAGACTTTGTATGTCTTCTTCAATGACATTGAACCGTCCACGTGCTAAGGCTCGTGTCTTGGCACCTAAAATCAGATATTGAGAGGCCCGCGGACCAGCCCCCCAACTCATATACCGATTAATGAAGTCGGTCGCATGTTCAGTATTAGGACGTGTCATACTAACCAATTTTACAGCATATTTGAGTACATTATCAGGAACTACAACTTCCCTAACCAATTCCTGAAATGCAATGATTTGTTCAGCATCAAGAATGGATTGCACTTCCATATGATGGGATGAAGTTGTGCGTCCTATAATATCGAGTTCTTCATCAAAACGGGGATAATCCAGATGTAAATTGAACATAAAACGATCCAGCTGAGCTTCAGGCAGAGGGTAGGTTCCTTCTTGCTCAATCGGATTTTGAGTCGCCAAGACAAAAAAGGGAAGAGCCAGTTTATAGGTATTTCCAGACGTTGTTACATGATATTCCTGCATTGCTTCCAAAAGCGCAGCCTGGGTTTTTGGTGGTGTCCGGTTGATCTCATCCGCAAGAATAATATTTGCAAAAATGGGTCCCTTTATAAATTTGAACGATTTATGTCCCGTCTTATAGTCTTCCTGAATGATATCCGTTCCTGTAATATCCGAAGGCATCAAATCCGGTGTAAATTGAATCCGGTTGAATGAAAGATTGAGTGTTTCGGATACCGTCCTGACCAGCAATGTTTTCGCCAGTCCAGGTACACCAACCAACATGCAATGCCCGCGAGAAAAGAGGCTAATGAGCAGCAGATCAACGATATTCTCCTGACCTACCACAATCTTTGCTATCTCTTTCTTTAATTGTTTAAAGGATTTCTGAAATAGTTCTGCGGCCTCTTCTGGATCCTTCGGAATAGCGTTCATATAAATACGTATTATGTTAACACATCAATCAATATTATCAGGATTGTAAATTTTTAGGAACAGGTATCATGTATTTAACATAGATATCATTTTTCAAGCCTTTTAACCAATTCCTCATAATGCGTGCTCTTTTCTGTTGAAGGGCAATTCTTTTGATCATATCATAATCCTGATCCAAATTAGCCTTATGCTCCGGTATCCTTTTTTTCAATCGGACAATACGATAGGCTTTTTTTGAATTATTCCCGCTGGTTGTAAATGGTTTGGGTTTGGAGATCTGACCATTTTTATTTAGCAATAATACAATTCGGTACAAAGCAGGATTTAAATCTTTCAGAGCGATATCTCTTTGACCTGTTTGTGGGTCCTGCAAAACGCCTCCCTGTGGAGCCGTAGCTGCATCATCAGAATACTTACGAGCCATGTTGGCAAAACTCTTATGGTCAACCAGCACACTGTCCCTTATTTTATTTAAGAAATCAATAGCTTTTTGATCATCTTTCTTATTCTTACTCACTTTTAGCAGAATGTGACTGGTATCGAGTTTATCTCCAACACGCTTATTCAGACGAATAATATGATAACCAAAAGGTGATTTAACGACTTTAGAGATCTGACCGGGTTTTAATGCGGCTGCTGCAGCAGAATAGGAGGGAACAAGATCTTTTGTACTGATGAGTCCCAAATGTCCACCTTGAGCCGCCGAAGGACCTTCGCTCCAGCGTTTTGCCAGTTTTGAAAAACTTTTGTGGTAGACAACAATTGAATCGCGTAATTCATGTGCCAATTTCAGTGTTTTTGCTACGGCATTGGAGTCAGGTGGCGGAATTTTCACTATTTGTGCCAGTTCAACACGTTCAGGTACCGTTGGTATAGAGTCTTTGGGGATGGAATCAAAGAAATTCTCAACCTCAGGACGAGTAATCGTAATTGAACTTTCCTTTTGCTGACGTAATTTTTGAACAATGGCCTCCTGCTTGTATAGACCACGCCACTGCGCCTTGAGTTGCACAATGCTCTTGCCGAAATAATTTTCCAAAGCTTTTTCACCGCCAGCTTGTTGTTCCATTTGTTGAATTCTTTTATTCAACTCACGGTTTATTTGACTATCCGTTACTGTTACGGAGTCAATTTTAGCTTTGGCTAAAAGGACGTATTTATTGACCTCCGATTGTAATGCATTATACCACAATTGTTTAGAGAATTTATCTTTATTGGATTGCTGCATATATTGAGTAACCACACTGTCAATATCCGATTTTAAGATGATGTGGTTATTGACCATAGCCACAATACGATCCAGGACTTTAGGTTTGTTTTGCTGCGCAAAAGCCATGGAAGAGGTGACAAAAACTGTGAATATTAAGAGTGTTAGTGCTTTACGAATTCTTTTAAACATATATTATTTACTGCTAAGCGTATCTTTTACGTTGGCTAAATGTGATGAATCTTGTTTTACTTTTAAAAATTTATTTGAAATGGTTAACTCGTCGTTTGCCTGTGCTTTAAGATAAAGATTCCGTTCATAATTAAGCAGAAACTTTTTCCTTTTTTGTAATTTAAGCCAATCTTTAACTTGACTAAATACCCAATTCACATCGGGATGACTGCCTTTGGCTTTTCGACTGATCAATTGTACAAAATGATAACGGCCATCAATCATCCTTATCGGTGATATTTCTTTTAAACCAATTACTTTTAGATAACGGTTGAGAAGGGGATAATCTTTTACGGCAAGTGAGATTGGCCAGTATCTTTTGGAATTATTTAATGTTTTCTGTTTGTCATCCGCATACTTTTGAACGACCTCTTTCCAGGAAACCCCATGCAATAAATCAGCTTTGGCCTTTTGACAGTCTTGCATATTATTCGTCATCATGTGCCGAAAACGAACATATTCCTCATTCAGGACAAATTGATTTTTATTAGCTTCATAATAATTCTGGACTTCCTGAGGAGTTACTTTAATCGTATCCGCTTTCTTTGTTACATATTCTCTGAGTGCTTCTGCAATGGCATCATTTTTCAATCGATGCAATCGTCGGGCGACTTCGGGATTATGCTGAAGTCCTAAACGGTGAGCCTGTTGTACCAATAACTGTTTTCTAACCCAATTATTTCGATAATTAGTAAGAGCCTGTAAGCTGTCCTGCTCATAGACAGAATGAGGGACACCATCCCGTGCTTCACCTAACGTTAACGTAGCACTTCCAACCCGGGCGATTACCTGTCCCGGCTTGTTTTGGCTTTTTTTCTGCACACACGAAGTTAGAAAAAGACACATCATTACTATCAATGAGATGCCAGCCAAAGGATATATTTGTCGGATAATATTACTTTTTAGATTGTTCAAGAGCCAGCTTGAGTTGTTTTGGATAGGCTTTTACGTGATATCTTGATTCAAGTGATTTTTCCCATTCTTTTTTCCGAATAGGTTGATAATCAGAAACCAATTTACTGTATGCTTCTTTAAATGTCATTTCACGAGGTTCAAGAATTTTATTCAAATATAATATCATGTGACTGTTATGATACGTAAAAGGTTTTGAAAATTCACCGTTTTGTAAGCCTTTTAATTTTGAATAAGGTTCTGTACTTAAATTATCGACCACATCTTTATTAATTCGAAGATATCCATGTATGTCATTTTTCAATCTATCAACAGAAATACCACTCCTGATCAGATTTACAGCCGACTTTAAGGTTGAAATTTTATTTGATACCATTCCATAATAACGATATCGGGTATTATAATAATAATCTTGTGGCTTTGCACGATATAGTTTTCTTAAAGCTGAAGTATCTTTTTGAGCATAATTCCATACAGAATCCTGGGAAATCTTATAAACGACCAATCCATTTAAATACGTATGAGTATTAGTGGCAAATTCGGGAAACATTTTCAATGACATGAGAATCAATTGATTCTCAGCTTCGTGCTTTTTGAATTTCTGGAAATAAATATACCTGTAAGTGAATTTTTCAGGATTATTCACCGTATGTTGTAACCACTTAACAAAATCTTTGACTTTATATTTTATCCCATTTATTTGAAACAACGTTTTTTTTAGTAATGCTGATTGAAATTGAATAGTCGATAAATTTAATGTATCTGTTTGAATTAAAGCTTTTTTGAGCGCCCAATAATTATTATCAATAACCCTGGTATGGCCTATTTTTTCAATTTTGCGGATAATCAGCTCATCATGCTCTTTATAACGTGGGAGATTTTTAAGCATTTTCTTCAACTCCTCATTTTTTTGTTGTGGACTCCGATACGTTCGGATGGAATCGAGTCGAACAATATGAACGCCGTATCCGCTGTAAAATGGTTTGGTATACGTATGGGGATGGGATATCGCAAAAACCGTATCCGTAAACCCTGGAAGATATTGTCCAGGATGTACCCAGCCAATATTGCCATTACTGAGTTTAGATCTATAATCCTCAGAATATTTGATAACAAGACTATCCCACGGTACCCCATTTTGTAATTTTTGATAGACCTTGTTCGCTTTTTTCATTGCAGATTTTATGGAAAGCCCTTTGCCTTTTGTCTGAAAAAAGATAAAGGAAACTTCTCGAGCCGGAACTTTCTTCCTTTTGCCCTTAACATACACGAGATGATACCCATACTTTGTACGAATCGGCATTGATACGTTATCAACGGGTGTGTTATACGCTGCGTCTTCAAAAGGTTTAACTACCATACCAGCGGAAATAAATCCTAAATCACCACCTAAAGGGTGCTTTTTAATCGTGGTTGAGTATTCTTTGATCAATTCCTGAAATGGCACACCTTCATTAAATTCCTGTCTTGCCTTCATTAGCCGATTGTAAGTTTTAATCGTATCAACAGGAGAGGCGTGTGGGGACAACCGTATCAGAATATGTGCTAAATGAACAGCGGAATCGGATCTTTGAATTAGTTGATTCAAAAGATGATTCTTTAAACGATGATTAAACCAATATTGAAATCCATATTGTTTTTCATATTTTCTAAATTCGCTTAAAATGTCAGGATTCTGAAAATAACCGGCATGTTTAGCAGCTGCTAATTTAGAACGGTAGGTTAAATACAAATTCAGGAAACGTGCTAATTTTTCATATGACGGTCTTGTATTTACCGTATCTATTTTGCCGTCTCTGTTATAGCGAATCATTAATTCACGAAAGGAGACAGGTTTGTCATTTACCTTACCAACTACAAATGTGTGAGATTTTTGTTCCTTGCCAGCCTTTTTTGAATTTTGAGAAGTTAATTTTCCTGATGAAGAACATGACCACAAAGTTATATCCAAGATCATCATCAGACCTTTTAAAAATAGTTTTTTCTTCTGCGTTCTCAAATATATACCCATTTATTTGTATGAACGAAATTTAGAATCTCTATCAGATGAATTTGGCCAAAATTCTTTATAGCGACATATCAGGTAAAAAACATACCAGCGATAGTGGCCGTCATCAGATTAGCCAACGTGCCGGCGATAACAGCCTTAATCCCGAATTTAGCCAGATCTGATTTACGACTTGGTGCCAATCCACCAATACCTCCTATCTGTATCGCAATGGAAGTGAAGTTCGCAAAACCACAAAGAGCAAAGGTAGCCATAGTAATTGTTTTGGGTGCTAATGTACCGGCCAATACCGCTTTAGAGAGATTCATATACGCAATAAACTCCGTTAATACCATTTTTGTTCCCAATAAAGAACCCATATGTACGACATCATGCCAGGGTACCCCAATGAGAAAGGCAATAGGCGCGAATATCAATCCTAAAATATTTTGAATATTTAAATGAAATCCGGGTAAAATGAGATTTAATCCGCTGACCGAACCTACCCAGCCTAAAATAGAATTGATCATTGCTAATAATGCAATGAAAGCCAATAACATAGCTCCGACATTCAATGCGAGCTTTAAACCTTGCTCCGCGCCAGAGGCCGCCGCATCGATACCATTAGCATCCGTTTTTTCTATAGACAATTTCACTTTGCCGGAAGTCATCGGAGTTTTTGTTTCGGGATACATCATCTTAGAAATCACAAGAGCTGCAGGTGCCGCCATGATACTGGCTCCCAATAATTGCTGAGCGAACATCAGCCGTCCCGCCGTGATTGCTACATGATGAGCCTGTGAGTAAGAATTCCCCAGCATTTGGATATAAGCTGCCATTACTCCACCCGCAATAGTCGCCATTCCACCCGTCATAACAGCCAGCAATTCCGACTGCGTCATTCGCTCGATATAAGGTTTTACGATGAGCGGAGCTTCTGTTTGTCCGACGAAGATATTCGAGATTACGGATAATGATTCCGCACCTGAGGTTCCTAATAATTTCTGCATTACGATCGCCATGTATTTCACAATTCTCTGAAGAATACCGTAATGATACAGAAGCGAGGTTAATGAACCGAAGAACACAATTGTTGGAAGAACCTGAAAAGCAAAAAAGGAACCCATACTTCCTTTAGTACCCGGACTTTTAGCCAAATCGCCAAAAATAAAAGAGGCTCCTTGGGTCGTAAAATTCAGAACGGCTACAAAAAATGATGAAACCCAGCTAAAGAAATCTTTTGGCCAGGCCAGAGGAGAGAAATACGTTCCCAAAGTGTTTCCTTTCAGGATAAAAATGGCAAGGATGAACTGTATCCCTACACCGATAATAACAAGCCGCCAGTTGATTTCTTTTTTATTATTACTGAATAAGAATGCTATACCCAAAAGGGAAAAAATACCGATTAATCCACGTACAATGTTCATACTTACTTTCTATTCTTCCTCATTATGTTCTTGATTTAATGGTGGGATGGGTTTACCGCGTCTGACATCGACCGGAGGACGAAAACAATGCCGGGCTCTTGGTTCATAAGAATCCTTCTCACCTAACAGAATGCGATCCTCATTTTCAACAATACGCTGAGAGTGATTCGCTATCATTCCTGATTCCGCACAAATGGCATGTAATTTGGTTACATATTCGGCAATAGCTAATAACTGAGGCATCGGTTCGAAAGGTTTTCCCATATAGTCCATATCCAAACCAGCGATTATAACCCGTTTGCCGTCGTTTGCAAGACTATTAGCAACATCAATCAAGCGATTATCAAAAAACTGAGCTTCATCAATACAAACGACCCGTGCGTTTCCAGTCATTAATACGATTTGATCAGCCGTTTCAGCTACTATGCCAGGCAATGTATTGGCATTATGGGATACTATATTTTTTTCATGATACCGCTTATCGAATGCAGGCTTGACAATTACAACATTTTGGCCGGCAATATGAGCACGCTTAGCACGTCGGATAAGCTCCTCTGTTTTGCCACTGAACATGCCGCCACAAATCACTTCAATCCAACCTACATGTTTATCCAGAACGGTAGGCTCATTCATCATAATTTCTCAAAAATAATAGTTAGACACTCGTTAATAAAAGCTCAATAAAGTCGGAATATATTTGGGGTAATCCAAAAAAGAAAAAGGTATTAGAAAAAAGCCCCTTTTTAAAACGTGAATAAGTTATTCAGCAAAATTTAAAATGAAAAACTTTATTTGCGATGTATTCACGAAAACAATTGATAATGTCTATAATTAGATACATTTTTTACAAAAAGGTTGTATTGGTAACCGGAATTCATTAATTCTGTTTGTAAATCGATTGATATTCCAGCCACATAAAACATTATAAATCAGGTAAATTCATTATGGCACATGTAGAACTAAAATCAGGCTTAGCAGGAATCATTGGATTATTCGATAAATTTCCGGAAACAGCAGGTCCTTTATGCGAATTAGCACAGGCATTACTGCGTCAACCTTCTTCACTGACCGAAGGAGAGCGGGAATTAATTGCAGCTTACGTATCCTCACGAAATGAATGTCGTTATTGTATGTCGACCCATGGAGCAGCAGCCAAATATTTTCTGAAGGATAAAAATGGAGAATTGCTGAATAGCGTATTTTCCGATTATCAAAATGCACCGATAAGTGATAAAATGAAGGCGCTTTTAAAAATTGCGGGTAAAGTACAGCAAGGAGGCAAAAACGTACGGGACTCGGATGTAGAAGCAGCATGCAAAGAAGGTGCGGATGATAAAGCCATTCACGA
>DATFMK010000868.1:0-9451 GCA_035267005.1 Balneolales bacterium | reverse complement strand
GCGACACCATGCTGACCCGCGCCGGTCTCTGCGATAATACGTTTCTTCCCCATTTTCAGGGCCAGTAAAATCTGTCCGATGGTATTATTGATTTTATGTGCACCGGTATGACATAGATCTTCCCGTTTGAAATAGATTTTGCCTTTGCCGTAATATTCGGTCATTCGTTCCGCAAACGTTAATGCTGTCGGCCGACCCACATATTCCGTAAGTAAATCATGATATTGCTTCTGAAATTCGGGATCGTTCTTCGCCTCCCGGTAAGCGGCTTCCAGCTCATTAATAGCAGGAATCAGGATCTCGGGAACAAAACGTCCTCCGAACTTCCCATAATATCCCTCTTTTGTAGGGGCTTGATAAGGCATAAAATTGTGATTTAAGTGTTTTGTGTTAAAAAAATTCTTTTTTTGTAGATGACAGACCACCGACGATTGACGACGGATCCGCACAGATACTTATATTGTGTTAAAAATCTTTTTCAAATGTTTTGAAACCGACAACAGCGTCTAAACAGTTACCGTCTTTTACTCATTATCTAAACCTACATAATCCGCTAAAATCCGCGCAAATCTGTGGCAAAAAAAATTAATCCGGTTCCTGAGTATCCCAGATGGCTCGTACTTCTTCGAAGAATTTGTCCATTTTGTCGAAGTCTTTTACTCCGGGCGATTCTTCCAGGCTGCTGGAAATATCCATGGCATATGGTTTTACTTCCCGTACCGCTTTTCGGATATTATCAACCGATAAGCCGCCTGCCAGAAAAAAGGGATACTCGTCATCCCAGTCTTTCAATATTTCCCAGTTAAATTTTTTACCGGTTCCACCTTGAGCGTTTTTATCATATGAATCGAAAAGAAAATATTCGACAGCACCTTTATATGGCTCAACCATTTCTTCCAGTTCTGTGCGGGTGGTGTCAGCCTTGATCCGGAATGATTTGATGATCGGTTTTTCGATTAATTGACAATATTCCGGCGTTTCATCACCGTGTAATTGAACATAATCGATGCCTGTTAATTTTGCGATATCGTTGACATCATCCAGTGATTGATTTACAAAAACGCCTACATTCTGCGGGCCTTCGATCCAGCTGATGATTGCCGATGCTTCTGCCGGCTCGATATAACGGGCACTTTGATCCCAAAAGATATATCCGAGATAATCCGCCATCGCACCCGATGCATAACGGGCGTGTTCAAGCTTCGTCAAACCGCAAATTTTGATACGAGTTCTGGTATCTTCTTCAATAAACATCTTAAACTTCTTGATTCAATTCTGTTAACAAATTCTTTAACGTTCGTCCAGGATCATTCTGCCGCATAAAATATTCTCCGATCAAAGCGACTTGAATTCCATTTTCTCTCAAATATTGCAGATCATCCGCATTATGTAAGCCGCTCTCTGAAACTTTTGTAATCCCTTCAGGAGCTTTATTGAGTAACAAAACTCCTTGATGCAAATGTACATCAAATGTCGTTAAATCCCGGTTATTCACACCTAAAATTTTTACCTGATTAAAATCAATTCGCTGGAAGTCTTCATCATCATAACATTCAACGAGACATTGAAGTTCTGCTTCTTCCGCGGCATGATGCAATTCCTGAAGCTGATTCCCATCGCAAATTCGAACAATCAATAAAACGGCATCCGCTCCATGAGCCCTGGCTTCTTCGATTTGATAGGGATCGATGATGAAATCTTTGCGTAACAACGGCAGATCGACTTCTTCGCGAGCCCATTCCAAATTCTCCAAATTTCCCTGAAAAAAGAACGGTTCTGTTAAAATCGACAGCGCCGATGCGCCGCCATCTCTATATTGAGCGGCTATACGCCTGACATCAAAATCTTTCCGGATCAGCCCTTTCGATGGAGATGCTTTTTTAATCTCCGCAATCACCGATGGATTGGGTCCCGATTGCAAAGCTTCCTGAAAATCCAGCCGTTCCCGTTCATATCCTTCAAAACTATTAAAATCACGAACAGCCACTTTCTCCTTCTTTTGATGAAGGGCTTCGCGGGTTCTTGCTACTATTTTTTCTAAGATATCCGGCATTACGAAATATTATGAATTATGAACATCGTTCGTGGCTGTTACAAAATCATTCAGCTTTTTTAACGCGCGTCCGCTTTGCAAACTGTCGACCGCCGCTTCTTTGGCTTCCTTAAGATCGGTCGCGATGCCCGAAGCCTGAATCGCGAACATAGAATTTAGTAAAATGACATCCCTTTGCGCGTCGGTCGCTTCTCCTTTAAGAATCGAGCGAATAATTCCCGCATTTTTATCTTTATCTCCGCCCTGAATTTCATCCAAACCGGCTTTTATGAATCCGAATTCCCGGGGATCAAAACGTACCGAATCGGAATATAGATTATTTTTCAACTCAAAAACTTCCGTGTAAGTTCCGATACTGAACTCATCCAACCCGTCATGCGAATTAACGCCATAAGCATATTCCGTATCCAAATTGGATAAAATCTGAATAATCGTATAAGCGACTTCTTTGCTGTAAGCGCCTATGATCTGCCGCTTAACCTTAGCGGGATTGAGCAATGGTCCCAATATATTGAAGAAGGTCCGGATTTTAAGAGCGTGCCGGGTTGGCATGACTTCCTTCATAGCCGGATGGAAAAAGGGCGCGAACATGAACGCCATCCCGGTTTGATTGAACACCTGCTCCACTTCATCTTTTTTCAAAGTCGCCACAGCTCCCAACGCTTCCAGGACATCAGCGCTGCCGCTTTTACTCGAAACACTCCGATTGCCGTGTTTTAAAACAGGAACGCCGGCTCCAGCCGCCACAAACATAGATCCCGTTGAGATATTGAATGTCCCGGACCGGTCGCCACCAGTTCCGCAAAGATCCACGGCATGTTCCAAATCCACATTGACCTGAACAGCAGCGTCGCGCATTACTTTCACGATAGCGGTGAGTTCGTCGACCGTCTCCCCTTTCATCCGCATTCCGAATAAAAAAGCTGAAATCTCTGATTCGCTGACTTCACCATTTATGATCGACCTGATCGCAGAGGTTGCTTCATCGGAAGTCAGATCCTGTCCGTCTGCCAGTTTATTTAAAATATCTGTATACGATTGCATGATTTTATTCTTTAATTACTCCTGCTATTTCCATTCAGCCAGTTTTCGATAATTTTAAAACCCTGAACTGTCAAAATACTTTCCGGATGAAATTGAATGCCTTCGACGGAAAATTTTTTATGACGAATTCCCATAATCACACCATCTTCCGATTTGGATGTGACTTCATAATCTTCGGAAATTTTTGCGCTATCCAAAACAAGCGAATGATACCGGGTGGCCGTAAAACCTTGTTCGATGCCGGTATAAACCGATTTTCCATCATGATATATCTGGGATGTCTTCCCGTGCATCAGCGTCGGTGCGTGAACAATTTTCCCACCATACACTTCGCCAATGGCCTGATGACCGAGGCAAACTCCCAAAATTGGGGTTGTTTCGCCAAATTCACGGATCACATCTTCCATAATACCCGCATCCGCCGGACGACCGGGTCCCGGTGAAAGCAATATTTTATCGGGATTCATTTCCCGGATGTCATTAATACTCAACTTGTCGTTGCGATAAACCTTGTAATCTTTGGTGTTTTGTGCAACAAGATGTACCAGATTATAGGTAAAAGAATCGTAATTGTCGATGATCAGGATCATAATGTCTCGTTTATACCATTTTAAAATGACGAATCAATCCGGTGGCTTCCCGGATAGGCTCCATAACTTCTTCGGCCCGTTCTCTTGCTTTTTCGGCGCCGGTTTTCAGCACATCGAAGACATAATCGGAATCTTCAGCCAATTTCTTCCGTCGTTCACGGGCTTCCGCAAAATAGTTGTCGATCAATCCCAATAATTCTTTTTTGGCATGACCATAGCCGTACCCACCTGCCCGGTATTTTTCCGCAACTTCTTCCTGTTTCTCCGGACTCGCAAACAATTTGATGAGTGCGTATACATTACAAGTTTCCGGATCTTTGGGTTCTTCCAAAGGTGTGGAATCTGTTTTGATGGACATTACTTTTTTCTTCAGGGTTTTACCTTCATCAAAAATCTGAATGGTATTACCGTAGGATTTACTCATTTTTCGTCCGTCGGTTCCCGGCACAACCGCCACCGATTCCACGATATAAGGTTCGGGAATTTTGAGATATTCATCCCCATAAATATTATTGAACTTTCCAGCCAGATCGCGACAAATTTCCACATTCTGCTTTTGATCGGCGCCAACCGGCACCAGATCAGAATTATAAATGAGAATATCAGCAGCTTGCAGAATCGGATAAGTGAACAATCCGATGTTCGGCGCGAGTCCGTTAGCGACTTTATCCTTAAAAGCAACGCCCTTTTCCATCAGACTCACCGGACAGATGGTTCCCAGAATCCAGGATAACTCGGTAACCTGCGGGACATCACTTTGGATAAAAAAAGTACATTTTTCGGGATCGAGTCCGAGTGCCAAATAATCGAGCGCGACATCCAGCGTATTTTCCCGTAACCGATTCCCGTCGCTGATGGATGTCAATGTGTGATAATTAGCCATGAAATAGAAGGCATCCCCTTTCTCCTGCATTTCCAGATGCTGCTTCATGGCTCCGAAATAATTGCCAAGATGTAACTTACCGGATGGCTGTATTCCCGATAAAATCGTTTTGCTTTTACTAATTTCTGAACTGTTCTTTTCCAATTTCATTTCTCATTAACATTTAAGGCTACATTTAAAGCTTCAATCAGAGCACGCGCTTTGTTTTGTGTTTCTACATATTCTTTCTCGGGATCACTGTCCGCGACGATGCCCGCACCGGCCTGGATATAAATATTGTGATCCGTCGCAATCATGGTTCGGATGGCGATACAAGTATCCATATTTCCCGAATAATCGAAATATCCGATCGCTCCGGCATACGGACCCCTTTTATTGACTTCGAGTTCGTCGATGATTTCCATCGCACGGACTTTGGGAGCACCGCTGACGGTTCCGGCCGGGAAGCAACGCATCAAGGCGTCCACGGCATCGCGTTCTTCCGACAAATCGCCTTTTACATCCGAGACGATGTGCATGACATGAGAATAACGCTCAATCACCATTTTTCTTTTGACTTCCACCGTGCCCGGATTACAAATTCGTGAGAGATCGTTGCGCCCGAGATCGACCAGCATGACGTGCTCGGACAGCTCTTTAGGATCGTTCATCAAATCCTTTTCCAGCGCAAGATCTTCTTCCGTAGTCTCCCCACGTGGACGTGTCCCGGCAATTGGCAAAACTTCGGCGATACCATCCTGAACCCTGACCAATACTTCCGGCGATGATCCGATCAATGCAAAGTCATCAAAATCGAGATAAAATAAATAGGGAGATGGATTTACGGTTCGAAGCGCCCGGTACAACATGAATCGATCGCCATCGTAAGTCGTCGAAAACCGCTGCGACAGCACAACCTGAAAGATATCCCCTTCGTAAATATAATCACGCGCCGTTTGCACCATATCCTGATATTGCTCTTTTCCGGTATTGCTGAGCACTCCTTTCCGGGTGAGCTGAAATGGTGTTTCGTAAGAGACTTCACGAGACATCTCAGCCTGCATAGTATCCAGTGCAACCAACGCCTGTTCATATTTTTTCTGAAGGATTTCATCGTCATCATCTTTGTCAATAAATACCGTTTTTATAAGGATGATACGGTGTTTAACATGATCAAATGCGTAGATTTCATCATAAAAAGCCCAGATTGCTTCGGGTAGTTTGAGATCATCTTCCGGAACATCAGGCAAATCTTCAATCAAACGAATCGTATCGTAAGATGAATATCCGACGGCGCCGCCGGTTAAACGCGGCAAATCGGGAATATCCGGTTCTTTAAAATTCACTGTCAGGTTACGAAGATTATCAAAATAGGTACCGTCCAGCTTTTTACTTTCTCCATTCACTTCAAGCCATACCTCCTTATCTTTATATTTCAATACTTTATATGGATTCCTTCCCAAAAATGAATATCGGGCAAGGTTTTCTCCCCCTTCAACCGATTCCAGGAGAAACGGATAATGGGAGCCCGACCTGAGTTTAAGAAACAGGGAAACGGGCGTTTGGATATCGTCCATCATCGTCCGGTAAACCGGAATCGCGTTATAATCATTTGCTAATTTTCGAAACGTATCGTATTGCATATTTATCTGTCTGAGCAAAAAAAAACCCGCTTCAAGTTCTCCTGAAGCGGGTTTCGACGTTAATATTTTCTAAAAATTCTCAAAAAAGGCAGTACTTGGCCACCGTCGATCCGCTTATCGAATCGACCACCACCAACTTCTCTTTGCTATTTGTACCGCATTTATCATGGCATTGAATTTATATTCAAATAAAACGAATGTCAATGTTTATTTTGCATTTTTTTGAAAAATGACAATGGACTATGAACAATGGACGAGAGATGTTCGAGTTTAGGCATCCAGGTATAATTTTTCTATCTCGTTACAGGGCTCAGCCCTGTAATGTTGCTTGGGACGCTCGGCGTCCACTTACGTGATAAGCAATTAGTTACATCGCCTTCGGATTGGGGTAACGAAACGGACGTAGATGGATTGGTTTATAAGTTAAACTATTCGATTAGTGGCTTCATTATCGTTTGGGACGCCGAGCGTCCCGGGTGGCATTACACCCCAGAGGGGTTGTAACGAGATAAATTAGTAATTAGCAATACATAGACCTGGCAGGTTTTAAAAACCTGCCAGGTCTTTACTATATAAATCCATTCCTTCCCTGAACACCGGGACTCCGAATCTTTATCTCGTTACCGGGCTTTATCCATCTCGTTACAGGGCTCAGCCCTGTAATGTTGCTTGGGACGCTCGGCGTCCACTTACGTGATAAGCAATTAGTTACATCGCCTTCGGATTGGGGTAACGAAACAGAATTTGGTGGATTGGTTTATAAGTTAAACTATTCGATTAGTGGCTTCATTATCGTTTTGGGACGCCGAGCGTCCCGGGTGGCATTACACCCCAGAGGGGTTGTAACGAGATAAATTAGTAATTAGCAATACATAGACCTGGCAGGTTTTAAAAACCTGCCAGGTCTTTACTATATAAATTCCACTCCTTCCCAAAAAATCGGGATTCCGGATCAGGATCTGAAATGATGTCGCTAAGATTATGTTTATTTGTAAATTGCTTAATGAAACCAAACGCTGTCAGGTCTTTCAGACGCTGACAGCGTTTTCTCATTTTTCCGGGCTTATGGCTTTAATCACAGAAGGGGATTGCCCCGTCATCCGTCGGGATTCCTTGCTTCACTTCGCTTCCACCATACGGTTGTATGCTAAAAATAACATTTACCAATGGAATAACTATTTTATCCATAATAAGTGGCTCGCAATGACACTAAGGGGCAATTTAGGTAATAAAAAAAACCCCACGTGTCCGTGTCATTGCGAGCCGATAAATAGGATGAAACATTTTGCCATCTAAAAATAATATCTTAAACTGTAAACATGATAACGAAAGCGAAGCAATCTCCTACCGTTGAATTTGGCTTAAGGCTTTAATTACGGCAGGGGATTGCTTCGCATTACATATTCTATTATAACCCCAAAAATCAATATTCAGCGGATTTAGATTTATTGCCTTAAACAACGGCTCGCAATGACACGTTCTTTATTTAAAAAAATTCGCGAAAATCCGTGTCATCTGCGTAATCCGCGTTCTATAAAAAACGTTATTTAAGAATTAAACGAAATATTATCATTATTTCATTATGAAGAATTATCAATTCGTCTATTTTATAAGTAGATTTTAGGATTATAATAATTTTGAAAATCCGCTTTTTCACTTGGTCTTGAAGGGATTCACTAAATAAGATTACTATTTTGTCACATTCAAAATTGAGGGGTATTCGTTATATCGTGGGGTTGGTTGGAGTGTTTCTGCTTTTTTATGCTTGTAACGATTCCACTTCGATCTCATCCATTCATACTCAGCAAGCTGTTCTGACTAAGGCGTCTATTAATCCCCAAAAAATAAATTTCGCATCGATAAACGCATCGAAAGACACCTCAGTGACCATCACCTTAACCGCTACGGTATCAGATACTTCAGTTTTGCGCGATCACCCACATTATACCGTCTCTGATGTTCAGAGCGATTCGACCATTGCCAGGGGAACGTTAACCGATTTCAACCCGGCGACATCAACATATCAAACGACCTATTCTTTAAAGATTAAAACGACTGATATTGCCGAATACCAGATATTTATTTATGGAATTGACAAGCAGAATAAAATGACGAATACCTTTCGATCGACCGTAACGATTTACGGTACAACAGGAAAACCACCGGTTATTTTAAGTGTCAATAATCCCGACACAGTTCAAATTCCGACAGGAAGTAATGTTAATTATTTCGATTTTAAAGCGAAAGCCACCGACCCGGATGGGCAGAATAATATCGACAGCGTATTGGTTAATTTGGTCAGCAAAAACTCCGGAAAGCCATTGAATGGAAGCCCCTTTCAATTATTTGACGATGGTGGTACACAGACGATCGGAAATTCAAATTCCGGGGATGTGATTAAAGGCGACAGCGTTTACACCCGGCGTTTTCAAATCAATTCGAGTAATACACCGGACAAATTCACGGTATCGTATTACGCGGTCGATAAAACGGGGTTACACAGCGATACAACGGTCACTCATCTGGTTTTTGTGAAATGATGAAAGATTGCCTGAAAATAAGTCCTAATCATTCGATGAAAATTTTTCTTTCACTGTTTTTATTATTGAGTTTTACACAGATATCGAGAGGGCAAATCGTCGGACCGGTACCGGAAGGTCAGTTGAATTCGATGTATCAAAATGGTATTTCCAATATGTCAGCTTACGGTGACACCCTATGGATTGGTCCGATGTTACAGCGACATATTGGTCAGCAAATGGATTGGTACACCGCTAATAAAGCCGATTCGGTGATTAACGGGCGCGGACGTTTGTATTCCATTGATCTAGCAAAAGACACGGTCGTGGCCGGACTCGGATATTCGGTCAGCGTGAGTGGAAGTGCTACGGATACCGGTCTTGGATACTACACTTCAACCGATGGTGGAAATAACTGGACATTTATTCCGCTTCCGCTCGAAGCAAAAACCGATACGTTGTATCAATATGGCTCGAATACACTGGCTTATTTGCCGGTTGTCGTTCCGCAACAATCGCCGCCATATGATGTGAAAATTCATGGAAATACGATCTTTTCCGTCAATTGGGCCATGGGTTTAATACGAAGTACCGATTTTGGGAAAACCTGGAAGCGAATCATCCTTCCCCCATCAAATGTCGATACATTGTCGCCAACTCATAAATACACCTTTAAGTATGATCCCCGCACCGATGATAATTTTCTGGGATTTGGACTTTGTATCGATCATCAGGGTTAT
>DATFMK010000867.1:0-2252 GCA_035267005.1 Balneolales bacterium | reverse complement strand
TTGAAGATCATAATCATTATCACCTGCGGAAAAAGCCTCATATAGCTTATCATTGGTAGTAACCACATTTTCGATTTCCGAACTGGCTTTAGCTTCCTGAAGAATCAGGGAGTTTATCAAAATACCTTGATTAGGTATGATCCCCGCTTTTCCTTTTAATTCCGCCAGTTTCCGGTTCGCCCGGATGGCCATTTTTAGCACGGCCGGGGTCTCCAGATCAACAGTCGGCGGCAGTTTGGGTAGATCGTTGTACGGTTTATTGGGATCAAAAGACATGTGTATGATATTTTATCCAAAATTTATGTCGATGACACAGTTACATCCTTTAAACATGTCGAAATATAACATTATTTTCGACATGTAATGCAAATTTATCAAAGTCCCGCAAAAATAATATTGCAATAGGATAAATTGAAGTTTTATAAAATTGTTAACCCGAATTATTCACGAAACCACCAAGGAACAATACATATCGTATTGTAAATTTCCTGGTGAATAATCCGGGATAAAGCTGTATACCTACGATCAGAAAATTGCCATGATCACCGAAAAAGGATATAAGGATTCCTCGTTTAAGATCCGTAAGGATAACAGGGATGATCTTGGGAGACCAAAATGGGAATTAATCAATTCCTGAATCCAACAACCCAAAAATAAAATGACAAATAATATGAAAGGAATACCCAATGACTAAATTAATCAAAGGCCTGGACAACCAGAATATACTCGACATGGAGATATTCACGCCTAAGAGGCCAGGGAATACGTCAAAGAGAGTTGCAAATAGGAGACACCTATTATTACCGGTGTGTCTTACCGGTTATTCGATATTACTCCACTCCCATTGCCAATAATCTCAAACGTAATAAAAAAGCTGTGTTGTGAATACGAAAGGCGGATATTGATACCTTCCTCATAGCACGTAAGAAAAAGTTATTCAAAGACTATTAATTCCTGACAAAACGGTCAATGTTGTTGCGCACCAAAGTAATGGCTGTTAGGATGTGCTATATAACTGCATAAAAATTCAACTAATTCCAGATAGGTTGAATAAATTGCGAAAAATTGGGATTAATTTTGAAAAATTATGAAAGGGTCTGCAAACACTTACTTCTCTTAAACAACAGTTTTATACATGTTAAGTCACAAATAGAATATATATGTCGATAAATTATTTATATTTCGACACGTTTTATAAATATGTCGAAACCATCGACCTATCATTTGAGCTATTATTTGGCTTACTAACCCATATCAACCTCTACCCCTTGTCATTCCGACAACTTGGAGGAATCCATCAACGCTCTTAAATTTCTACCTGTATAGAAACCAATGAAAGACACCTTGCCGTTGAGAGATCCCTCGATTCACTCGGGATGACAGCGTTTGGTGGCTTTTTTGGGGATAAGAGGTTATATAAGGCGGTATTGAGGTATAATTTCTCCCGTCCGGATTTTTTGCTTTTAAGGATTCCTATATTTTCAAGTTCATTCAGATAATCATCAGCTGCTTGTTTCTGAGCAATACCTTTCCAATCTATTTAAAAAACAGCAAAATTTACTGTTACAACAGTAAAAAAGTCCTTCCTCCATAGAAGAAAAGCTTTCCTCTGAAGAATTGCACTATATTTACTGCTATAACGGTAAATATTACCATTATAAGATGATTTTATAAGAATAATTCAGTATAATAGATAATAATACTGCTATAACAGTAATTAATGATATTATGGAAAACATAGGGGCTTTAATTCGCTGTCACCGTAAAAAAAGCAACCTGACCCAAAAGCAACTGGCTGACCTGGCCGGTGTGGGGAAGACGGTGGTGTTTGATATCGAACATGGTAAGAAGTCGGTGCAATTTGATACCCTTCAAAAGGTGTGTAGTGTACTCAATATTTCTATCAAACTGGACAGCCCGGTTATGAACCAATGCGTGGAGGAGATAAGGCATGCGAAAAGCTGAAGTATTTATGCATGGTCAAAAAGCTGGTGTACTCATTGAGGAAGAGAAAAACAGACGATATCAATTCATTTATGAAGATGACTATGATGGTCCACCTGTTTCTGTAACCATGCCACTGGATAAAAGGGAGTATAGATATGATCACTTCCCTTCATTCTTTGAAGGCCTGTTACCGGAAGGCGTAAATCTTGAGATGCTATTGCGAAGTAAAAAAATTGACCGTGATGACCCTTTTTCCCAATTGATGGCTGTTGGAGAGGACACGGTTGGTGCAGTAACGGTTCGGG
>DATFMK010000866.1:0-3629 GCA_035267005.1 Balneolales bacterium | reverse complement strand
AGGAACATGGGGCGAAACGGATACTCGATGTCGCAACTGGAACGGGTTATCATTCGGTGTTGCTTTTAGAAGAAGGTTTTGATGTGGTCAGTTCAGATGGTAATCCTGAAATGCTGGCCAAAGCATTCGAAAATGCGCGCTGCGAAGGTCATATTCTTCATACGGTTCATGCCGATTGGAGATGGCTAAATAAAGATATTCACCAGGAATTCGATGCGGTAACCTGTCTGGGGAATTCGTTTACACATCTGTTTTCAGAACATGACCGCAGAAAAGCCCTTGCAGAATTTTACGCGAAGCTGGCCTATGATGGGGTATTGATTTTAGATCAGAGAAATTATGATGCTATCCTCGATAAAGGATACTCCAGCAAACATAAATACTA
This sequence comes from Balneolales bacterium, assembly GCA_035267005.1. Taxonomy (GTDB): domain Bacteria; phylum Bacteroidota; class Rhodothermia; order Balneolales; family DATFMH01; genus DATFMH01. The sequence goes on along the minus strand of DATFMK010000866.1, from coordinate 3,244 downwards.
CTACTGCGGTGAAGATGTGGCTGTAGAACCGGAATATGTTGATGACGGACTGGCTCGTTTCAAATATGATTTTCAGGATGATGGAAGTTATTACTTGAACATGTATCCTCTGCGCTGTGAATATATGCGAAAATTGATGCACGAAGTCGGGTTTCAAAAAATTGACACATATGGGGATTTTCAGGAAACCTACCACGATGAAGATCCGGATTTTTTCATTCACGTTGCACGGAAAAAATATAGTGAAGAGTGATGCCTAAACGATATTTAATCATTTTAAAAAATGGAAAGGATTTGCTGATATGAGTAGTGTAGAAAATATGGAAGCGGTCGATACCGCCAGAGATTATTACAATAGTGATGATGCGGATACCTTTTACTCTTCAGTTTGGGGAGGAGAAGACATTCATATCGGACTGTATCAATCAGAAGGGGATTCTGTTTTTGAGGCGAGTCGTAAAACCGTACAGAGAATGGCGTCGAAACTATCTTCACTAAATAAAAATACGCGTGTTTTGGATTTGGGAGCCGGCTATTGTGGGGCTGGTCGCTATCTTGCCGGTACTTATGGTGCCCGGATTGTAGCCTTAAATTTGAGTGAGGTTGAGAATGAACGAGCACGAAAACTTAACACGGAACAAAATCTGGATGAGTTAATCGATGTTGCTGATGGCAATTACGAGGAAATTCCTTATGAAGATAACTCATTTGATGTAGTTTGGTCGCAAGATGCATTTTTACATAGTTCCAATCGGTCTGAAGTTATTAAAGAAGCGGCACGTGTACTCAAACCAGATGGTGAATTTGTATTCACCGATCCGATGAAATCTGATGATTGTGATGATGAAGTGTTACAGCCGATCCTTGACCGGATTCATTTGGAAAGTATGGCTTCTCCCGAATATTATAAAAAACTGGCCAAAGAAAATGGATTCAAAGATATAGAATATGAGGAGCTGACGGAGCACTTGATTCGACATTATGCACATATTCTAAAAGAAACAGAAGCTAACGAAGAACAATTACTGAATGATGTGAGTCAGGAGTATCTGGATAATATGAAAAAGGGACTGAATCATTGGGTAAATGGCGGACAAAAAGGATATCTCTCCTGGGGAATTTTCCATTTCCGGCAAGCCTGATTTTTTAATGAAAATGAACTGACTTAAATCTAATCATTCATAATATGTCTAACTTTTTAGATAATAACGATTTTTCGGAGGTATCGAATAATACCCTTTTTGAAGTGGTGCCGCCGGTAAAAGGGGAAAAAGAAGAACGCTTTAAAAGACATTGTGATTATCTTAATGAATTATTCGAAAGGGTTCCTGCAACAGCTCTTAATCTTCCTGAAATAAATAAGGAATCCAGTAAAAGTAGTAAAGGAAAACGCCGGAATCCGTATAAAGAGCGTGTGAGTCCGCGAAGATATGTCCGGGAGCTAAGCAAAAAATTTGACACCAATTATGTGATTAACCGGATGATTGTAAAAGAAGCGGGTTATGATCAGGAAGAATGGTTACTGGAGACCTATCATAATTATGAAATATCGAATGTGATACTCGTTGGCGGTGAATCGAGCAAAATACATTATCCGGGGCCTTCGGTCACGGAAGGTAATATGCTGAGCAAAGAGTACCTGAATCAAGGGAAACGGGAATATGGATCAGGTCAGGATATAAAGTCAACCAATCTTAATATTGGAAATATTTGCATCCCGACACGCCGACGTAATGATTTGGACGAACCGGATCGTATGATCAATAAAGTAAAATCCGGGGCTGATTTTTTTACCACTCAAATAATAACCGAATCGGAATACGCCGGATCGTTACTAAGTGATTTTTCTTCCATTTTAAATGAATATGAAGTTGAACCACCGATATTGTTTTGGAGCTTTACTCCCATTTCCGAACAAAAGGATATCGATTTTCTGCGTTATCTGGGTGTTTATATCCCTGATGACGTGGAGAACAAAATTATGTCGAGTCCGGATCCTGCACAGGAATCCATAGAATGGGCAATTTTGATTTGGGAAAAATTGCAAGAAATAAATGAAGGATTACACTGTCCAATTCCGATGGGTATCAATATATCCGTAATGGGCTTACGCAATTTCCAAAATGGAATCGAATTAGCCGAATCATTAAATATGGTAGAAGCTTAAACTGTAAACTGTTGTAATCAGCTTAGATATTTGATTTTGTAAAGATCAATTATCTGTATTTAAATATATTGATATTGCAATAAATATCTTGACATAGGGCTGAAAAGCAATGCATCATTTTAATGACTGCTGACCTAAAAAAAACGGGGAACTTACGTTCCCCGCCCTCAACAGAAGTGATAGTGTATTGGCTGTTATTTGATGTCACTTACATCAAATTTCATCAGTGTCGGCGTATTTACCGAGTAAATCTTTGAAAGGTACTAATACAAGCGTACCTTCATTATTTTCTTCAATTTCTGTGATTCCGTTTTTACGAAACATAACTTTATCGCCAATAGCTACTGTTTCACCACCTCCGGGAGCAACAGCAACCACTTCTCCTACTTCTCTGCTTGAACTGGCAGTATCGGGTATTATGATACCACTTTGCGTTTTTTTCTCTGCAGAGTTGATCCTGACTAAAATATTATCATTTAAGGGTTGAAATTGACTCATAGTCTTCTCCTAATAGTTTACAAGTTTAATAATCTGTCTAATTCTTTCGTGTTATATCCAATTACAAAAGATCCATCAATATCTGTTTGCGGTACGCCCTGCTGACCGGTCCGTTGAACAAGTTCGGATGCGGCTTGTCTGTCGGATGCAACATCCACTTCGGAGTATGATACATTTTTACTATTCAGATATTTCTTTACCATGTCACAATACGGACAGGTTGGCGTGGTATAAACCGTCACTCTATGCGTCTGACCATTGCTGTCTTTACTGCTGTAAATCGCCGGTTTCTCCAAAAGCCGGGCATAAAAACCCTCGGTTTGTACTCCTGAAATGATCTCCGCAGCTTTACCATTTCGAAAAGCAATCAACGTTGGTACAGCATGAATGTCATACCTTGGATGGATATCCCGTACACGGGATGCATCAATTTTATAAATGGGTAAATCAGCATTATTCTTCTTCAATTGCTCCAAAGCCTTCAATGAATGCTGACTTTTTGCTGAGCTGTCGGTATAAAAAAGGACCATGAATAGTTCAGGTTTTTGATTCAATACTCGATCAAACTGCTCAGCGCTT
>DATFMK010000865.1:0-5559 GCA_035267005.1 Balneolales bacterium | reverse complement strand
TTGATGGTAATTTGAAAATCACATGCTACACCGACGTCATTCCGGACCTGATCCGGAATCTTGTTGTTTGGGGCTATGGACGTTTTAATAATAATATGGCCTTAATATATTGGCTAATAAACTTTTACAACGCTTTTATAGATCCTGAATCCTGTTCAGCATGACGTCTTTTTTGAGGTTTTTGGGCTTTTTAACTCGCTTTTCGGTGTCAAATAATTCGAGTGTTCATTTCCTAAAAAACTCAGATTATCCCTCTTATTCCCAGCTCGATTTCATTAATGCGAGTATTTTATTGTCAGATTTTCGAATGAGCCGGTGCATCATACTTTGAGAATTCTCATCCGTTTTTTGAGCCTGCGACAATACCGTCTCTCCATTCAGGCATTCAGCTCGAAACGTTATATCAATTTCCCGGATGAAATGATGATTGAGCCATTCTTCCGGTGCGGCCTCAATTCCCCATTCGATATAAATCACATTATTGACATGCTGATTCATATCCAAATCACCATATCGTACACTAAAGGGACGTTCAAAGTCGACATTCTGCAAATTGGGAATCCGATCCCTGACATTGATTTCCAATGCCCGCTTTCTGTCGGGTAAGGAAATTCCAGCAATTAATTCGGGAATTCTGACCGGTCGTCTGTTCTCAAGACTGATCACCACCCACATACTGCTTGCGGAGCCTATCATTTCGTTATTACTGTCATAGATTTCAAAATCACGGAATGTATAGGCTCGATCAAACAATGAAGGCCAGGTCTTAACGGTTATAATTTCACGCCAGCGGGGATGTCGTACCATTTTTACTTTGAGACGCGACAAGACCCAGGTCCAATTATGCTCTTCCATATGATCAATAGCCAGTCCCAGTTTTGAGGCATGATTACCGGCGGCTTCCTGTAAATAATTACAAATTGTAGCCATATTCGCATAACCGTCATTATGGACTTCGTATGCTCTTACTTTAAAATCCTCATTCCAGACTTTAGCTTTTTTACTTAATTCGCTCATCATCTTCTCTTCAAATAAAATATTTTAAAACTGCTTTAAAGTGGTATAAAAAATACCCATTGGCAAACCTTTATCGTCTGCAGGTGGTTTTTCCGGAAAAGAATATATTCCATTTTTCAGAGATATGGCGGAAAAATATGATAAAACGATGGAATCAAGAATATCATCAGCTGAAACCGAACTTCTTTTTGTCTGATTACGTATTCCCTCATAATAAGATCTTATTTCAGGCCAATTTTCCTCCAATAAATCAAGCCGGTATTTTTTCCCGTCATTTGTTTTTTTCTTGTAAGGAATCGGGGTTGCATTGTTTAAAATTGAAAAACACCATTCGGGATGACTCTCAAAAATGTTATTGCGAAGGTCTGATTGTTTCGTCAGCCATTGATCGACCTCCCTGATTTTAGACGTGATATTCCAGCTTTGTTTACTCATCCTTTTTCCCGTTATATGCTCGTTTACATCACAGGCTTTTGTGTAGGAATCGCAATACAGGGCTTGTCGAACCGGCGGATTAAACACGCTGGATGTATAGGGAGCTCCAATATTCTTCCTCAATAAACGATCGCATTCACGGGATGCTTCGGTTGAAGACAGGCCAATAGGAATATCGATGAAGATGCGATCACACTCCATTGCTATTTGTGTAAAATCCGAAATATTCTCTATTACATAATAAACGGGTTGATTGTCCCGGTTTCCCGTAACAAACCAACCCGCTTTACATCCATCTATACCAGCTGTAAACAACTGTTTTATTTTACCTTGATACCTGGTTTGAGTTGAATATGAAGTTCATCCAACTGTTTCTTATCTACAACATCAGGGCAGTTGTCCATTAAACTCTGAGCTTTTTGATTTTTAGGAAATGCAATGACTTCCCGTAGACTTTTTGCTCCGGTAAGCAGCATGATAATACGATCGAGTCCGAGGGCAATTCCACCATGTGGTGGAGCACCGAAGTTAAAGGCATCCAGAAGGAAGCCAAATTTCTCCTGAGCTTCTTCGTCTCCAATACCGAGCATATTGAACATACGTTTTTGTACGTCCCGTTCGTGTATACGAATTGATCCGCCACCGATCTCATTACCATTCAGGACAATATCATAGGCACGTGCACGAACCTCGCCGGGATTATCTTCCATATTTTCCAAATCCTCTTTCCTCGGTGACGTGAAAGGATGGTGCATCGCGTAATAGCGTCCATCTTCAGGATCCCATTCCAATAACGGGAAATCGGTCACCCATAAAAGATTAAACTTCGATTCATCGATAAGATCATATTCTTTAGCAACCATGACCCGTAATTGTCCGAGCTGGGAATAAACCTTTTCTTTGGGACCCGCAAGAATCAGTACCAGATCTCCGATTTCCGCACCGGCTTTTTCAACCATGCCACGATTTTCTTCCTCGGAAACAAATTTGCTGACACTCGAATAAAGCTCATCTTCATTATTTTTCAGATAAATGAGTCCACCGGCACCGATTTCATCCTGAACCCGTTTGGTCAGACGATCCATGACACCGCGACCTAAAGAGCCCAGACCAGGAGCGACGAATCCGATAACTTTTCCTCCATCAGCTACTGTTTTTGAAAAAACTCTGAATTCTGAATCGGCCACAATATCAGATAAATCGACAAACTTCATACCAAAACGGGTGTCGGGTTTATCCGAACCGTAAGTCAACATGGCCTCTTTATAAGTCATCCGAGGAAAAGGAGTTTCAACATCTACACCAATGGCTTCCTTAAATAATTTTTGGATGAGGCCTTCCGTCATATTATAAATATCTTCCTCCTCGATAAACGACATCTCAACGTCGATCTGCGTAAATTCCGGCTGACGATCGGCGCGAAGATCTTCATCACGAAAACATTTCACAATCTGATAGTAACGATCCATGCCGGAGACCATCAAAATTTGCTTGTAGGTCTGAGGACTTTGGGGAAGGGCGAAGAATTTACCCGGATTCACACGACTGGGCACTAAATAATCACGGGCACCTTCCGGGGTACTGCGCATTAAAACCGGAGTTTCGACTTCCGCGAATTCATTATTTTGAAAATAACTGCGAATAACATGATAAGCTTTGGAACGCAGCATCATATTATTTTGCATGCTTCGGCGGCGTAAATCCAAATAGCGGTATTTCAGCCGGAGATCTTCATTTGTTCGTGTATCATCTTTGATCTCAAAAGGAGGCGTTTCCGATTTGGAAAATATTTCAAGTTCTGAGACGCGAACTTCAATATCCCCTGTTTTCAAATTTGGATTTATATTCTCAGGATCCCGTCTTTTTATAATTCCTTTTACTCCGATCACATATTCACTTCTCAATTGATCGGCTTTTTCGTGAGCTTCTTTGTTATCCTGAGGAGAAAAAACAACCTGTGTAAGTCCAAATCGATCTCTGAGATCAATAAAAATCACACCTCCAAGATCTCTTCGGGTATCAACCCATCCATTTAGAATGACTTCTTTTCCTGTATCTTCAATTGTTAATTCGCCACACGTGTTGGTTCGTTTAAGTAACATGATGTAATTGTTCCAGTAGGGTTCCGTATTTCCAAGTTAAACATTAATCTGTCTCGACAGACCGAACAAAGATTTTGAAAATACATAATATCGCAACCAAACGCTCATTTTTCCATTTTTTATCCTTAAATATATTCTTTCTTTTTTTACAATTGTGAAAACCAATTACGCACATTTAAAAAGCGCTTTTTGTTACTTCCTAAACTTCCGGATCCTGTTAGGATTCGTTCAAAATCGCAAAAAAATGTTTAAAATTATGGATATCCGTTACTAATTATAAACCGTTTTTGCTTCTTTTTATCATATTACGGTAGATGAGTGGAATATTAAGAGAAGGTTAAGCTAAACCAGGGATTTTGTTCAATATCAAAGCCTGAGCAACTTCGAAACCGCAGCATCCCGAATGCTTTCGGGATTCGAGGATTTCAAAGTCATGAAATGTGGATATTGGGCAAAAGAATGGTTTTGCATAGGTTTCTTATAGCTTGTTGCAATAATTTTATAAAAAGAGACAGCATTTTATCAACATTTTTATAAATTACTTACGATCATAAACGCTGTTGTTATATTATTGCAAAATTAAATAAGTTAGATCATACACAGACGTCAGTGACAGGCAAACCATTTATAAATTTATTTATATAATTATAAACGGTAAAAGGTTATCATAGAATATCCATGTACATTGTTCGACGGTATAAGATTTAAGAATAAAGTTATTAGGATTCCGAGGACTTAAAAACAGTTATATGATTCTTTGCCGGATAAAGTGATTTGTTTTTAAGTTAAAAAAAGCGAGTTGAAGTTATAACTGAATTACCAATTGAGTTCCAAAATAGTTAATTTAGCATTGGTATATGGAAAAGATTAAAGTCATAATAGCAGACGACCACGATATTGTTCGATTTGGTATTAGCAGTGTATTACAAAGCGCTAAAGATATTGATGTCGTCGGTGAAGCCTCAGATGGTGACGAAACGCTTGAACTTTACAAAAAGTTCAAGCCTGATGTAGCCCTTATTGATATCACCATGCCCGGCAAAAGCGGTATTGAAACAACCGAAGCTCTTCTCAAAGAATCCCCTGATGCTAAAATACTCATTTTAACCATGCATATGGATGAAACGTATCTAAGTAAATCCATTAAGGCCGGAGCTTTGGGTTATCTGCTTAAAAATTGTGAGAAAGATGAATTGCTTGAAGGAGTTCGTGCTGCAGCAGAAGGAAAAAAAGTCTTTAGCACGGCTATTTCTCGTCTCATCACAGAAAGTTATGTTAGCAACTTAAAAGACAGTCAGGATCGTAAGCCAGCACCCAAAAAAGAAACTCATCTTACCAAAAGAGAACAGCAGATCTTAGGTTTGATCGCTGAAGGACTTACCAGTCAGGAAATTGCCAATAAACTTACTATTTCCCCACGAACAGTGGAGACACACCGCGCTAATTTACTTCAAAAATTGGATATTAAGAATACGGCTGGGTTGGTTCGTTACGCAATCGAAAACGGACATCTTAATTCATAAGAATCGGTCGCTTATAATAAATTATAAACCAGGTATTCTTTTATTGTTTACTCCGGCATTAAACCTTGAATAAAATCTTATCCGGTTTATTTAGAAAATTCTATGCATTTCCAAATAGAGTCGTGATGATAAGTAGTAATGCTGATTCTTCCTTTTATCCCTTTTCTATATCCTGATATCAACCCTTTGAATTTACGTAAATAATTGAGTTTATATAATCTTAGGATTAGAATCCTCTAACTACCTCTTGCAAATATTGCAAACATCAAAAGATCCCGTTAGTTTATAAATAGCAAATGGGGTAATAGCCGTCTGTAGATGATAATTTAACATCCTGCTTTTGAACGAGCAGGATGTTTTTGTTTTAAAAAAACAGGTTTTACATCAATTCTATTTTATTCGTAATTCTCCACACAAATTCTCATAAAGGATAAACCGAATTATTTTCCTGGATGGGATTCATTTCAGGATAATCAGGGATG